>MGUO01000147.1:2298-6489 GCA_001800015.1 Elusimicrobia bacterium RIFCSPHIGHO2_02_FULL_57_9 | reverse complement strand
CCCGCTTATCGACGCCAAGGCCTCCATCCATTATGAAGCGCGCCTGGCCGCCGGAGTGAGCGTAGGCGCTTTTTCCGTGATCGAAAGAAAAGCCTCGGTCGGCGAAAACGCGAAAATCGGCCCGCAATGCTTTATCGGCGAAAACGCGGAAATCGGCCGCGGCTGCCGCTTATACCCCCAGGTCGTCATTCGTGAAAACTGTGTGGTCGGCAATGGCGTCATCATCCATTCCGGCGCCGTCATCGGCGCCGACGGCTTCGGGTTTACCACGGAGCGTAAAACCGGCAAGCACCGAAAAATTCCCCAATTGGGAAATGTCATTATCGGCGACGATGTTGAGGTCGGCGCCAACGTGGCCATCGATCGCGCCACCATCGGCTCAACCGTCGTAGGCGCCGGAACTAAAATCGATAATTTGGTCCAGCTGGCCCATAACGTCCAAGTCGGCAAGGATTGTTTTCTGGTCTCGCAATCCGGCGTGGCCGGATCCTCGGAATTAGGCGATCGCGTGATTTTAGCGGGCCAGGCTGGGGTCGCCGGACATCTGCGCGTTGATGACGGCGCAATCATTATGGCCCAGGCCGGCATCATGGCCGACGTGGAAAAAAACAGCCTCATGTTCGGCTCCCCGGCCAAACCGCGTTTCGAAGCCTTCAGGCTTCAAGCCCTTTACGCCAAGCTGCCGGAAATTTACGAAACCATTAAAGAAATCAGAAAGAAACTTAAATCAGAAGACCCTCAGGGAGCGAGATGAACCACACACAAACCACCATCAAAGCCGAGGTCAGCCTGGAAGGCGTCGGCCTGCATACGGGAAATTCTTCAAAAATCATCTTCCGGCCGGCTCCAGCCAACAGCGGCATCCGTTTTTTCCGCACGGACCTGCCGCAAACGCCCGTGATACCGGCGCGCCTCGATTTTGTCGTGGCCACGGTACGCGGAACCAACCTGGGGCTTAATGGAGCCAAGGTTCACACCGTTGAGCACGTGCTTTCCGCCTGCACCGGGGTGGGCTTAGACAACGTCGACATACTGGTTTGCGCCAACGAGCCTCCCATTTTAGACGGATCATCGCTTCCCTTTGTCAAGGCGCTGCTTAAAACAGGCCTGGCCCGCTTCCCCGACCATCCCCCGCGGCTTTTCCACCTCAACGAGGAAGTGACCTATGTTGACGGCAGCGCCAGGTACCGCGCCGTTCCAGCGGAGAAGTTCGAGATCCGCTCCACTCTCATTCACGATCACCCATTGATGCCGAAGATGACGCTGGAGATGCGCTTTGACCAACAGTCCTACATTTCGGAGTTGGCCGGCGCCCGCACTTTCTGCTTTGAGCATGAGGTCGCCTTCCTGCGCGCCCAGGGCCTGGCCCAAGGGGGCTCGCTCGATAACGCCATCGTGATCGGCAAGGATAAATTTCACACCAACTCCGAGGGATTGCGCTATCGCGACGAGTTCGTGCGGCACAAAACCCTCGACCTGATCGGGGACTTGACCTTGCTCGGGCGCTCGATCTTCAAGATGCGCATCGAGGCGGAGTGCCTCGGCCACGCGCATAATATAGAGTTTGCCAAGCGCCTGAGGCTTGCCGCTTTAAAGCAGCGCAAAAATACCCAGCCAATGGAGGCCGCTCAACCATGACCGCCGAAATCTCTCCCGTCGCACCCATAGCCGTCCGCACCCTCGACAGCAAAGCTATCCGCAAGGCCATCCCGCACCGCTATCCCTTTCTACTGGTGGACAAAGTCGAGGTCATCGAGGAAGATAAAAAAGCCGTGGGAACCAAGTGCCTGACCATCAACGAGGAATTTTTCCAGGGACATTTCCCCGATCACCCCGTAATGCCCGGCGTTCTCATCATCGAGGCCCTGGCGCAAACCGCCTGCGTGATGCTTCTCTCCAAGGGGAGCTTTGAGGGCAAGTTGGCGCTGTTTATGGGCATCGAGGAGGCCAAATTCCGCGCTCCGGTGCTGCCCGGCTCGGTGCTAAAAATGCACATCGAAATTCTACGCCTGGGCCGCGCCGGAAAATTTAAAGGCGAGGCTTATGTGGATGGAAAACTCGCCGCGGAAGGCCTTATGACTTTCGCCGTCGTCGATAAGCAACCATGAACCACATACACCCAACCGCCGTCACCGATCCTGGGGCGAAGATCGATCCTTCCGTTAAAATAGGGCCCTACGCCGTGATCGGGCCTGATGTGGTCCTGGGCGCGGGCACCACCGTTGGCGCCCACGCGGTGATCGAATACACGCATATGGGCCGCGACAACCGCATCATGCCCGGGGCTTTCGTGGGCACGCCTCCGCAGGATCTTAAATACGCCGGCGAACACACGATTTTGGTCATGGGCGATAAAAACACGGTGCGCGAATGCGTCACTCTCAACCGCGGCACGGCCGCTCACGGGGAAACCCGCATTGGCAGCGGCTGCCTATTCATGGCTTATTCCCATGTCGCTCACGACTGCATCATCGGCGACGGCGTCATTTTGGTCAACTCGGTCGGCGTAGCGGGGCATGTAGAGATCGGCGACTTTAGCGTGGTTGGAGGCTTGGTCGGCATCCACCAGTATGTGCGCATCGGACGCTTTTGCATGCTGGGCGGCGGATCCATGATAGGCAAGGACATTCCCCCGTTCTGCAATTGCCAGGGTGATCGGGCCACCCTGCGCGGGCTCAATCTTTTAGGCATGCGCCGCGCCGGCCTTCCGCGCGAAACGGTTCAAAGCATCAAGGACGCCTATAAGACCCTGTTTTTATCCGGCTCGCGGCTGGAAGAGGCCGTCGCCGAGGTCAAATCAACCGCTCATGCCAAGGAAGTTCTGGAGATGCTCGGCTTCATCGAGCGCTCTCGGCGCGGGATCATGCGTCCGGCCACCGGGGCGGCATCAGAAGAGGAAGTCACGGTCTGATGCTGAAACTGGGTCTTATCGCCGGGTCGGGAAGATTCCCCCTTCTCTTCGCCGAGGAAGCCCGGCGCATGCACATGGAGGTTTGCGCCCTGGGCATCAAGGGCCTAACCGATCCCGCCTTGGAAAAGATGGTGGGCAAAGTCCAATACTTCAAGCTGGGCCAATTGGACAAGCCCATCAAGGCCCTGCGCGAAGAAGGCATCACCCAGGTGGTCATGGCGGGCAAAGTCCAACATGCCTCTCTTTTCGGCGGCATCATGCCGGATTTGCGCGCCGCAAAGCTTTTAACCCGGCTTCCGGACCGAAGAACCGACACCATCCTTAAGGCCGTGGCCAATGAATTTTCCAAGGACGGCATTGAACTGCTGCCCTCCTCGACCTATCTTTCGCATCTCTTGGTAACGGAAGGGGTGCTGACCTCCCGCAAGCCCCATGCCGCTGAAATCGCGGATATCAAGCTGGGCTGGCGAGCGGCCAAAGCCCTGGCCGGCTTTGATATCGGCCAGACCGTGGTGGTCAAGGACGGCGCCGTGATCGCGGTGGAAGGCATGGAAGGGACGGATGCCTGCATCCTGCGCGCGCGCGATATCGCTAATTCCCAAGGCAAACACCCCCAGCTCGCCGTGGTTAAAGTAGGCAAGCCCAACCAGGACATGCGCTTCGACATTCCGGTCCTCGGCTTGGATTCTATAGCCGTTTTCAGCCAAGCACGAGTCTGCGCGCTGGCGCTTGAGGCGGGCTCGGCCATCATATTCGACAAGGACGCTTTCCTCCAGCAGGCCGACGAGAAAAAAATAGCCATTGTCGGCTATAAGAATCCCGAGGGGGCGCCCTCGTGAATGCTTCCTCTCAAATCCGGGTGGGGGTTATCGGCGCCGGACGCATCGGCAAGCACCACGCGCGCATTTTAAGCAAGATTACCGACGTTCAACTGGTCGCGGTCTGCGACACCAATCTGTGGCGGGCGCAACTGGCCGCCTGGCAAAGCGGCTCCGTGGCGCTGCGCCAATATCCGGACATTTTAAACCGGGTCGATGCCGTGGTCATTGCCGTCCCCACCCCTTATCACCTTGAAGTCGGCCTCGCAGCGCTCGAGCGAGGGATTCACTGCCTGATCGAAAAACCGCTGGCCGCTTCCGTTGAAGAAGCGCGCCGCCTGCTCGATGCCTCGGTTCAAAAAAAAGCCGTGCTCCAGGTGGGGCACGTCGAAAGATTCAACCCGGCGGTGTTGGAAGCCATCAAGCATATCCGCAACCCGCGTTTTATCACGGTTGAGCGCC
>MGUO01000147.1:0-2275 GCA_001800015.1 Elusimicrobia bacterium RIFCSPHIGHO2_02_FULL_57_9 | reverse complement strand
GCTCACATCGGCGTCGTGATGGACCTCATGATTCACGATCTTGACATTCTACTCACCCTGGTCGGCTCCGAGGTCGAGTCGCTCGAAGCCGTGGGCGCGCATTTGCTGGGCATGCACGAAGATATCGCCAATGTGCGCGTGCGCTTTAAAACCGGCTGCATCGCGGATTTGACCGCCAGCCGGATTTCCCTACAAAAATGCCGCAAGCTGCGCATATTCCAGCAGGACAGCTACATTTCCCTTGACTATGCCAGCACCGCCCTTAAAATTTACCGCAAAAAATCCCCCGCCATCAAAAGCCTTAAGGATATCGAAATCCTGCGCCCGAAGCTTGCTCAAACCGAACCGCTAAAGAATGAGCACCTGCATTGGCTCGACTGCATCCGGCATAACCGACAGCCCTGGCCGAGCGCGGAAAGAGGGGTCGAGGCCCTGAAGCTGGCCCTGCAGATATCGGATGACCTTGAGCGCTACGAAGTTTCCCAACAGGCCAGCCATTCTCTGATTCCGGATTGGGCCCAGGATTTGGGCAAAATCGCCAAAAGCGTCGGCAAAGACATTCTCAGAAATTAACCCGTGAACAGCCTTTTGATCGTCGCGGGCGATCCTTCCGGCGATTTGCACGGCTCCCATCTGATCCACGCCATTAAAAAAGCCTCGCCTTCGCTGTATGTCGCGGCCGTCGGAGGCCCCCTGATGCGCCAAGCCTGCGATGAATTCCTAGAAGACCTGGCTGGGCGTGGCGTCACCGGCTTTTGGGAGCCTTTTTTGCAGTTGGGATTTCTTCTGCGCCTAGGCAAGCGTCTAAAAAATTTCATGGCCGAGCGCCGCCCCGCCGCGGTGGTATGCATCGACTACTATGGATTTAACCGGCGCGTTCTGGGATTGGCGCAATCCCTGGGGATTGCGGCCTACTACTATATCAGCCCGCAGGTTTGGGCCAGCCGGCCGGGCCGCATCCGGGTTCTTAAGCGCTTAGTGCGGCGCATATTCGTGATTTTCCCGTTCGAAGAAGATATTTACCGAAGGGAGGGTGTGCCCTGTCTGTTTGTCGGACACCCCTTGCTGGATTTGCTGCCGGCTTGCGTTGAAAAAAAAGAGATGAGGGCGCCGGTGGAAGTTGGCCTGCTCCCCGGCAGCCGGCCTTCCGAAATTGGCCGGCATCTGCCCTTGTTTATCCGGGCTTTCTCGCAGTTCCGCCGCCATTTCCCGGATTCACGGGGCGTTCTTTTCGCCTCGGCCGCGCTGCCGGACGCGCTTCTTCGCGACTATAGGCTTGAGGGCATCGAGATCGTGCGCGAATCCGATTACAGCCGGCGCGCCGCCTTGGATATTGCCTTCTCCTCTTCCGGAACGGCCACCTTGGAAAACGCACTTTTGGGCGTGCCCATGGTGGTGGTCTACAAACTTTCCTGGCTGAGCTACTGGGTGGCCCGGGGGCTGATCCGCGTGCCGCACATTTCCATGGCCAATATTCTGGCCGGCCGCCGGCTCGTTCCAGAGCTGATTCAGAACCAGGCCACCCCGGAAAATATTTCCCGCGCCGCCGTCGCCCTGATGGAAAACCCCCGGCAATATAAAGCTCTTAAAGGCGAGTTGCGCGGCCTGCGGGAAACGCTTAAAGCCGCTGCGGCAGAAGGCCTGCGCCGTTGTGCCCCGGAAACCACGGCTTATGAAATATTGCGCGAACTAAATCTCCTACAAATCCCGGGAACGACTTGATGCTTCTACTCTTTGCCGCGCTGGCCGTGATCATGACCGTTATGGGAGGATGCTCGCTCTCGGCCAGAAGCTTGTTCTCGCGTCAAGCAATCGCCCGTCTGTTCTCGATCCGGGCGGGAATTCTGCTGGCGGTGGCCTTTACCGAAATCCTGCCGGAAGCCTGGAGCCAGAACCATATCCTGGCGGGCTGGACGGCATTGCTGGCCTTCGCCCTGCTGTTTATCATGAGCCACTTCGCCATGCTCGATTCCTGTCCGGAGTATCTTCAGGAATGCCATGTCCATTATCTCAGCTGGACGGCACTCCTGGCGCTTTTTTCCCATTCGTTCATAGACGGCTTTAATTTAGCCGTATCTTTCTCAGCCGGCGAATCGGCCGGAATCGCCATAGGCCTGGCCCTGTCTCTTCATAAGATCGCTGACGGATTTACGCTGATGGCCTTATTCGCGCAAAGGTACACCAAACGCAACAGCCTTTTGGCGCTCACGGCCGTGGCTGCCGCCACGCCGCTGGGAAGCCTCATCAGCTATCAAGGCCTGGGCCACGTATCCCC
>MGUO01000146.1 GCA_001800015.1 Elusimicrobia bacterium RIFCSPHIGHO2_02_FULL_57_9 | reverse complement strand
TCGATATGAGCGACCTTTTCGAAGACAAGGTGATCAGGCCTTTCGTTGATTCCTATCTTCACTCGCGCACGCCCAATCCCTGCGTCGAGTGCAACCGCTCGGTTAAATTCGGCTACCTGTTGGCTTTAGCGGAGGCTTGGGGGGCCGAGACTCTGGCCACGGGGCATTATGCCCGCGCGGTCTCGGGCAAGCTTTTTCGGGCCAAAGACCTTAAAAAAGACCAGACCTATTTTCTTTACAACCTGACGCCGAAGGAATTGAAACATGTCCAGTTCCCCGTGGGGGAACTTTTGAAATCTCAAGTGCGCGAGCGCGCCCGGCAGCTGGGCCTTAAAACCGCCGACAAGCCGGAAAGCCAGGAGATATGCTTTGTCCCCCGCAAGGACTACCGCGGCTTTATCGAGTCGCGCCTGGAGTCGGCGGCCGCGCTAATCCCGGGCCCCATCCGCGACCATTCCGGCCGAGAAGTCGGCAGGCATAGGGGCTTGGCTTCTTATACCATCGGCCAGCGCAAGGGATTGGGTTCGCTCGCCGCCCAGCCCCGTTATGTGATCCGGATGGAGCCGCAGACCAATACCTTGGTGGTCGGAGGCCCTGAAGAAACCCTATGTTCTTTTTTTACGGCCGCCGCTGTCAGCTGGACCTCCGGCCGAATACCCCAGGAATTGGCGGCCGAAGTCCGCATCCGCCACCGGCATGCTCCCGCATTGGCGCGCATTGTCCCTGATGGGGGGCAGCGGGTTTCTGTTCAGTTTGAAGCGCCCCAGCGAGCCGTGAGCGCGGGGCAGTCCGCCGTTTTTTACCAAGGGGAAGAGGTTTTGGGCGGAGGCATTATCTGCGCGCCCCGATGAGAAAGTTTTATTGGCTCGCCTTGCTGCCGGGATTATTAGCCTGCTCTTCGATGCCCATAGAGAGAGACGATGATGAAAGCGTCAACGAAGTCGAGCGAGAAGTCAGAGCCTCGGAGCGGCAAGCCAAGGAAATCCACACCCTATCCTACTTGGCCAAGCTTGAGGAAGGCGTAAACGCCTATTACCAGAGCGAGAATAAAATTCCGGAGAAACTGCAAAGGCTGATTCCCCACTACATCGCCGCCATTCCCAGCGTAGAGACCGGCGCGCACAGGGAAAACGGCACGATCACTATTTATCCCCGGGATGTTCTGCGCGACGGCCAGATCGACGGATCCAAGCTCAAGGACACCGGCGGGTGGGGCTATGTTTTCAGCGAGCGTCAAGTCGTGATTTTCATCGACTGCACCCACAAGTCCAGCTCAGGCCAGCCCTGGTACCGCGCCCGCGGCGTTTACTAACGGCCTTTGGTCAACATGGCAGCATTTATTCTTGTGGGAAATCACGATGGGATTCACCGTTATTTATAATAATCCGCGAACGATTCCGCGTTCGCCGGCCGGCTTCTATTAAGCGCCCGCCGCAGCAAGTGCCTAAGAAAGGCAAAAGCCAGATAAATCAAGGCATGCAGTTCGCGTAGTCGAGGCTGGCGCCTCAGAAAAATTTTTAAGTACCGCGGAGGCTGAGGGAAGAAGGGGATCTCGTTGACGGGTGCGCCTTCCAAAGTTTCGCGGTGGGTGCGGCACTGGACCGGGCGCCCGAGTTTGGCGCAGACCAGGTCGGTGACGGCCGAAGCCATGACGCGGAAATCAGACATTTTCCCGCCGCCGATGACGAGAACGTCGTAGGTCGTTTGCGCCGATTGGCCAGCCACGGTGGTCATAGTTTAGCAAATGGTATAATTCGCCGATGCCGTCGCGCTCGAGTTTTTATACCAGGGTTTGCGCCCTATTTTTCGCGATACTTTGCGTCAGCTGGCTGTTGCGCCGTTTGCTGATGGGCCTGCCCGACATCCGGACCTTGGAGGATTACGCTCCCTCGATCTCCACCCAGGTCTTCGACGTGAAAGGCAATGTCATCGCCGAGTTCTCGATAGAAAGGCGCGCCCTGCTTTCCCTTTCCCAAATTCCGGTCGATCTGCAGAACGCGGTGGTCGCGGTGGAGGACGATCAGTTCTTCAAGCATTGGGGCATATCGCCCCAGGGAATCGCGCGTTCGGCCATCATCAATTCTCTGCGGGGCCGCGTCGTTCAGGGAGGTTCGACCATCACCCAGCAGCTGGCCAAACAGATATTTCTCAAGCCCGAGCGCAAGCTGGTGCGTAAAATCCGCGAGGTGCTGCTGGCGGTGCAGATCGAGCGTAATTTTTCCAAGACCGAAATCCTCCAGCTTTACCTTAACCAGATCTATTTCGGCGAGGGGGCCTACGGCGTGCAGGCCGCCGCTCCTATTTATTTCGGCAAGGAGCTTTCCGAGCTAAGCCTGGCCGACTGCGCCATGCTGGCGGGACTGATAAGGGCTCCGCGCGCCAACTCGCCCTTCGCCCATCCCGACCGCGCGCTGAAGCGCCGCAACGTCGTGCTACAGCGCATGGTTGAGGAAAGGATAATCACGCTTAAGGAGAGGGATATGGCTTTACTGCAGCCTGTTCCCCTCGGCAAACCCATCATCCCGGCCACCCAGGCTCCCTATTTCGTGGAGCATGTGCGCAAGCGCCTGGAGCGGCGCTACGGCACCAACGCGGTTTGGCGCGGCGGGCTTAAGGTTTATACCACTTTGGATTTGGACATGCAGAAGGCGGCCGAAGAGGTTATGGAAGCGAGGCTGGCCGAATTTGACGAAAAGGCCTTTGAGGAATGGGAAACCAAGCGCAGCAACGAGGCCTCGCTTCCGGAAGGTGTGGAGGTTTCCACTATCCCGCCCGCTAAAATTCAGGGCGCTTTCGTGCTTATCGACGTTAAAACCGGCGAGATCAAAGCCATGATCGGAGGGCGCGACTCTATTTTCAATCGCACTGTCCAAGCCCGCCGCCAGCCTGGCTCGACTTTCAAGGTTTTCGTCTGGGCCTCGGCCTTGGCCTCGGGCATGACAGCGGCCTCCTTGATCGAGGATAATCCCATCGCTTACTATAGCGACGGCCGCGATTGGCGCTTGCTGGAGGGGGCGACCGACCAATACGCCATTAATTTAGCCACCGCGCCCTTCTCGCAATCAGCCGATTTTAAGATTTGGGTGCCCAGCAATTTCGACGCCAAATACCTGGGAACCATCACGCTGCGCAAGGCCTTGGCCCTTTCGCGCAACGTGGTTTCCGTGCGCTTGATCGAGCGCATCGGCCCTCCGGTGGTCGTGGACCTGGCGCATCGGGCCGGCATCAGGTCGGAGTTAGACGCCGTTCCTTCCTTGGGATTAGGGTCCTCCGTGGTCACTCCCTTGGAATTGGCCAACGCTTTCGGCACTTTCGCCAACGGCGGCATTTACGTTCTGCCTTACACCATTTCCAAGGTCGAGGATAATGCGGGGCGCCGGTTGGAAAGCCACGTTCCCGTTGAAAAAGAGGTGATGACCCCCGAGCTGGCGTATCTGACGACCAATCTGCTCAAGGCCGTGGTTAACTTCGGAACCGGTACCTACGCCAGGAGGCTTAAACGGCCCTTGGCCGGCAAGACCGGTACCAGCAACGACAACCGCGATTTGTGGTTTATCGGCTATACGCCGGATTTGGTCGCCGCGGCTTGGATGGGTTACGATGACTTCACATCCCTAGGGCGAAAGGACTGGACCGGCGGCTCCACCGTCGTTCCCTGGTGGACCGAGATCATGGACAATATACTCAAAGACCAGCCCAAGCACGATTTCGCCGTTCCCTCGGGCATTGTTTTTACGAAGATAGACTCCGGTTCGGGGCGGCTGGCCCTGCCCACCTGCCCGCGCAACAAAATCCTGCTCGAGGCTTTTGAAGCGGGAAGCGAGCCCAAGGAATTCTGCCAGATCGACCATGCCCAGCCGGAGGCGGCGCCCGCCGATGCTTCCGACTTGCTGGTGCTGCCGCCCGGGGTCCAGCCTTCCGTTTCGGCTCTGCCCGGCGGCTTTCATGCTCCTGCCCAGACGCAGGGAGTAGACCCGCTTCTTAATTTCGAGGACGAGCAGAAGGTGGATGAGAGCGAAGATCCCATATTGCTGGAATAAAACTCGCGTGCCTAGATGTACACCCGGGGCAGAAGCGAACTCGCCGCGGTGCGCCGTATCGGCAAGGCGACCACATCCCCGATTTTAGCCTTCGGCGCGTCGGTGACGTCCACCAGCACATGCGAAATTCCGCAGCGCCCGATAAAGGGAGCCTTGGTCGCGCCGATCCTGCCCCAGTATTGAAAGCCCGGGCCAAAGCCGATCAGCCTTTCGGCCGGCTCCATGGTCAGGCCGTCGGCATAACCCACCGGCAGGGTGGCCACGCGCATGGCGCGGGGTGCGATGTATTCGCTGGCATAGCCTATGGAGCGGCCCCCCGCGACGTCATGCAGGGCGATGATGCGGGCCTTAAATCTCCACGGGTTTTTCAAAGGGGCGGATTTGGAGCAAGCCGTGTTGATGCCGTAAAGCAGGTTGCCGGCGCGCACCTGGCCCATCTGCCAGTGTGGAAAATCCATGAGCACCGAGCTGTTGGCGGCGTGACAAATAAGACCCGGCGCCTGGCGCTTGAGGCGCTGGGCGATGATATTAAACGCGTTAAGCTTTTCTTCCGCTTCAACCGAATTTTTTCCCGGCACGTAGTCGATGTGGGTGGATAATCCGGCCAGGCGCAGATTCTTCAGGCGCCGCAGGCCCGGCAGAAAGGCCTCCAGATTTTTGGGGGCGATGCCCCAGCGCCCCAAGCCGTAATCGAGGTCCAGATGAACCGGGATTTTGCGTCCGCCCGCGGCTTTATTCAAGGCTCCGGCTTGTTTTAAATCGTCCAAGGTGGGGATGAGCCCTAAGCGAACAACGTCGCGCGCGTTTTCCGGAAGAATCGGGGACAACAGTTGAATCGGGATTTTAACGCCCGCTTTTCTCAAATTCGCGGCTTCGGCGATATTTAAGACCCCAAGCGACGCGGCCCCCGCTTTTTCCAGCTCCCGCGCGGCGCTCATGCCATGCCCGTAAGCATCCGCCTTGACCACGGCCATCAGCCGCACACCGGGATTTAAGCGCGAGAGAACCCGGCGCAGATTGGAACGGATCGCGGCGAGGTCGACCTCGATCCATTTTAGGTGCTGCATGGCGTGCATTATACCTAAAAGAAATCGCCCCAGCCGATATAGTCGACTGGGACGATTTCTTTAACCGCTTCTTACGCTTTAATTCTTTTCCTGCTCGGCCCTTTTGAAGGTCGAGAAGGCTTTCTGCAGCAGCTCTTTCGACTGCTTGGTGTACTGCCAGCTGCCGTCCAAGGCGTTGATAAACTTCTTGGTGTAGCCGTGATACGCGCCGGTGCCGACTCCGATGGCGAAGAACGGCAGCGCCATGAGCCATGAGAGGGTCAGGAAACCCTTCACGACCAGCGGGCCCGCGGCGAGCAGGAAGGCCGTCAAGCCGGCGACATAGACGAAAACGCCGAACCCGGCAACCACGCCCGCCCCTACGAGAACCGTAAGGCTGATGCGCGTGTTAACCGCGGCTTTGAGAGCGCGATAGGAGGGAGTGACCAGGTAGTTCATGGCCAGGGAGCTCATGATGATCGCGGGTCCGACTACGGAGCTGACCGCGCCCATGATGGCGGCGGTGCCCACGCTGCGGCCGACATGGCCGGCGAAGGTGAGAGGATAGTCGTAGATAAACTGCGCGACATCCTTGACCACCTGCCAGATATTCTTGACGAAAGGCCTGACCAGCTTGTTAAAGCCGTCCTTAAACAGCATGGCCGGAGCCACCAAACCCATGTCCAGGGCGCGGGTCACGAGCGTGACCGCGGCATTCTGGCCGAAGGCGGGATATTTTTTGGCAACAGTATTGCTGATCAAGGTTGCTTTCCCGTAATAAGCTACGTTGGAAATCGCAGCCGTGACCCAGTACCAGTTAATGGTCGGAATGTCCTTAAGGCCGATATAAGCGCTCAGGTCGAAGGTCCTGGGCGCATAGTCCAGCAGGAAGCTGGAGGCTTGTTGCGCCGTTGACGCTGCATAATGCATGACAGGGGACAGCACGCCGGCCGCGTAGCCGTAGGCCAAGACGATTTGTCCATAGACATACATGCCCGGGGCGTTGGACTTGCCCAGTTCGATCACGGATTGAGCGACTTGCTTGACAGGCTCAACCAGGGGAGCGAGCGCGGAGGAAGCAAACCCTAAGCCATGTCCCAGTCCGGCCATGATGTAATGGGGCCAGTTGACCGGGATCGCGACATTGACGCCCGTGCTGAAGACGTAATAGATGACGGTGCCCAAGGCCGTCGCCACGGGGATGATCCAGGCGTAGCTGGCAGCCAAGACTGGGATGGCCGAGATGTTGATCGCGGTATCCAATTTCCCCGGCTTTTCAGCCGGGGCTGGAACGGCGACTATGCCGTCGGCGGCGCCGGAGATAGGCCGGCTCAATACCGTAGCGGCGTTGGCCGCAGCGGCATCGGATACTGCCTCGACAGCCGGGGTTTTGGCGAGAACGCCGGCTTGGTCCCAAGTCTGCTGATCGGCG
>MGUO01000145.1 GCA_001800015.1 Elusimicrobia bacterium RIFCSPHIGHO2_02_FULL_57_9 | reverse complement strand
CAGGTGCCTATGTTGACGGCCATGATCTGCTCGGGGGTGAGTTTTTCCAGGTCCATGAGAATGGCGCGCAGGCTGTTGCCGTGGGCCGCCACCAGGACGTTTTTGCAGTCTTTGGCCGGCGGCAGTATTTTTTCCTTGAAATAGGGCAGGGTTCTTTCCGCGGTGTCCTTCAGGCTTTCGCCGCCCGGCGGCTTGATGTCGAAAGAGCGGCGCCAGATATGCACCTGCTTATCCCCGTATTTCTCGGCGATTTCGGCCTTGTTTAAGCCCTGCAGATCCCCGTAATGGCGCTCGTTGAGAGCCTTGTCTTTTTGCACGGGAATTCGGTTTAAGCCGGTTTCCTCTAAAAGGATGTCCAGGGTTTCCTGGGCGCGCTTAAGCGTAGAGGTGAAGGCCAGGTCGAAGGGCATGCCCTTAAGCTGCCGGCCTGCGCGGCGGGCTTGCTCGGCTCCCAGGGGCGTGATCGAGACATCCACCCAGCCCGTGAAGCGGTTCTCGAGGTTCCACTGCGACTGGCCGTGTCGCACCAAGACCAGCTTACCCATCTTTGTTGAGCATCTCCTTGACGGTTTTGCGGAACTCCTCCAGGCGCACGGGCTTGGGCAGGAATTGGGACTGGGTTGAATCGGAGATTTCCTTGAGGATTTGCTCGGGGCTGGCCTCCCCGCTCATGAAAAGAATGGGGGTGGCCCGGCTGGCTTGGTTGCGGCGCAAGGATTCGTAGAGATGGGCGCCGTCGGATCCGGGCATGTGATAGTCCAGAATAATGAGATCGGGGTGAAGATTGCGGCACTTTTGCATGCCCTCCACGGGCTCGCAAGCCGAATCCACTTGGTGGCCGTCTCTTTTTAGAATCTCGCTCAATAGGGAGATGAGCTCGAAGTCGTCGTCTACTATCAGGATTTTAGACATAGCCGCGAACGCGGCTATTATACCGTAATTTTGCGGCGCTTGTTTCTGGCTTTCATGACGAACATGCGTTCGTCGGCGAGGCGAATGAGGTCGGCGAGGCTGCCCGAGGCAGGGAGGGGTGCCACACCGTAGCTAAATCCGAGCTCCTGCGGGATATTGAGGCGGCGCGCCGAGGTCTCGATTCTGCTGATAACCCTTTGCGCGCGCTGCACGCCGGAACCGGGCAAGAGCACCACGAATTCATCGCCCCCGTAGCGGTAGGCCGAGTCCATATCCTTGCGGATGCTTTGGTTCAGCGCCGCGGCAAAGG
The DNA here is from genome assembly GCA_001800015.1 of Elusimicrobia bacterium RIFCSPHIGHO2_02_FULL_57_9. GTDB lineage: Bacteria > Elusimicrobiota > Elusimicrobia > UBA1565 > UBA9628 > O2-02-FULL-57-9. Next base: position 150 of record MGUO01000145.1, on the reverse strand, counting down.
CCTTAAGAATCCGGTCGCCTTCCAGATGCCCTTGCTCGTCATTGATGCGCTTGAAGCCGTCTAAATCGATAAGGATCATGGAAAGGGGATAGTTCTGCCGGCGGGCGCGGAGGGACTCTTGAGCCAGGCGCTCTTTTAAATAACGCTGGT
>MGUO01000144.1 GCA_001800015.1 Elusimicrobia bacterium RIFCSPHIGHO2_02_FULL_57_9 | reverse complement strand
CATCACCGGCTTAACCCCGGGTGTGACCTATTATTTCGCCATCAAGACACGAGACAGCTCGGGCAATGTCTCAGGATTGTCCAATGCCGCCTCGTATTTGACCGGCAAGGACGTGCTGCCTGCCGTGCTCAGCTTCAACCCGGCTGCGGATCAAATCGGTGTGGGCGTTTCCACGGTCATCGGAGTTAAATTTACCAAGTCCATGTCAACGGCAAGCCTTAACCTGGGTTTCAGCATGCGGGCAATATTTGACAAAGACGCCCAAGCCATCAGCTCGGCTGTGGGCTGGATGGTATTGTTCTCTACGGTCGATAAGACGGCAAGCTTTACCCCCGTCTCCACTTTGGCCAAGAACTACACCTATGAGCTGACCGTCACAACGGATTGCCGCGATATGGGGGGGGTTGCGATGGTCTCCAGCGCGAGTTGGAGATTCACCACCCTATTTGACCGCACGCTCGCCAACACAATACGTTCGGATCAGGGGATTACGCTCAGGATACCTGCCGATACCTTCGGCTTCGACGGTTATATCGCCACTTCTACGCCCCCTCCAGGCTTGCTCCAGACGGCGACTCAAAAACTGATAAGCAATTCGGGGGATGCCTACCGCAATCCTCTCAACTCGATAGATCTCAAGGCTTACGAGGCTGGGGGCAATTTACAGATGGCCAGCCTGTCTAAGCCCGTCATCATTTCCCTACCCTATACCGATGTCAACGAAGATGGAATTATCGATGGGACCAATCCGCCCGTTCTGGCAGAAACCCTGGGCCTGTGGCTTTTGGATGAGATGGCCCTGTCTTGGGTCCGGCTTCCCAGCTCCGCGGTGGACAACTCCGCCAAACTCCTAACCGCGAGCGCGCCTCATTTCAGCGTCTTTGGACTTATCGGCCAGGCCCAGACCTCCTTATCCGACGCTCACGCCTTTCCCGTGCCTTTCAGGCCCAGCCAAGGGCACAGCAAGATTACCTTTACGGACCTTGCGCAGTCCACCAATATCCGGATTTTTACCGTGAGCGGTGAATTGGTCGCGGAGCTAAACGCAACGGACGGAAGCGGCCGCTTCGATTGGTATGCGCGCAACAATTCAGGCCGGGAGGTCTCAAGCGGGGTTTACTATTTCGTCCTTAAGAGCAAGACGGACACCAAGGTCGGACAATTGATTGTGATTCGATGAATAGGACCAAAAGGCTGAGCGTAGCGGCGCTGGCGATCGCTATTTTCCCGGCATGGGTTCAACCTGCTTCAGCGGACGGGCCGGGCAGTGCTTCGTTTAATTTTTTAAAAATCCTGAATGGCCCCCGGGCCTCAGGCATGGGAGGCACCGGCGTGGCTTTAGGCGAGGGGCTTTTGGAAGAACTGCTGGTTAATCCCGCTTCCTTAGCCTACGGGGATCGGCGGCAGGTCTGGACCTCCTACTCCGCCCTCTTGGATCGCGCCCGGTTGTCCCAATTGGGTTATGGCCATTCCAGCCTTTTCTACGGAAACAGCGCGGCTCAACTCCATTACCTAAACTATGGGTCGATCCAGGGCTATGACGCCCTGGACAACAAAACGGGAACGGTGGGGGCCTCCGACAGGCTTGTTATGCTGTCCTGGGGCAGGGCCATGGGCCGCGGATTATCCCTGGGCTCAAACTTCAAGTGGGCGCATGAAAAGCTCGATACCGTATCGGCGGATGCGCTCGCCTTCGATCTCGGCGCGAGCTATGAGCTGGCGCGGCTGCGAGGAATCTCACTCGGCTTGGTCCTGCGCCATGCGGGGCCAGGCGCCCGTTTTGAACGAAAAACGGAAGAGCTTCCTTTTCAAGCCGCCTGGGGTGTCGGATATACGGGCCTGGCCCATCGCCTCAAGCTCGCTTTAGACTTTGAAAGATCGCTGGACCGCGCCGAGCTTCTCCAGGTTCATATCGGCGCGGAATATTGGATGCACGATATTTTGGCCCTGCGGGCCGGATACAAGACCGACTCGGATGTCGGGCCTGGATTAAGCGCGGGCCTCGGATTTAAACTCAGCCGTGAGCTGCGGCTTGATTACAGCTTTTCGCCGTTTTCAAGCCTGGGCAACATTCATCGGGTCTCTCTTGTCTTCCGCTTCGGCGAAAGCGCGGCTGAGTCCCTCTATCAGCAAGGCCTTCATCAGCTGCACCAGGGTCTCTATGCCGACGCCATACTCCTTTTTGACAAGGCGCTTGCCGCCAAGCCCGATCATCGCAAGGCTTTGCAAGGGTTAAAAGAAGCCGGCGAGAAGCTCAAGGCTGAACTTAAGGACAGAAACCAATAACTAGATGCGAGACGAACAGGGATTTAGGCCGGTGACCTGCCTCTTGACCGTCGTCTCCTGCTGCATGTCTCTGGCATACGCCGGCCTTTCATCGCCGCAGAGTGAAAGCGCGCTTTATGAGTTGGGCGTGAGCGATTACCGGCAAAAAAAATATCTGGAAGCCTTGGAGGAATTCTCCAACCTGCTTTATCTGAACCCAAAAACGGCTTATGGCGACCAGGCGCGCAACTACATCGGCGAAATCGTCCAGAAAATAAAAGAGATCGAGGCCAAACAAAAGATGTCGCCTCGGGAGCGCGCGCAAATCGTCGAACTCGCCAAGCGGAAGGTCGGACGCAGGGATAGCAATGCCCGGCGGATTTTGGCCGAGGTCAGGGGCGTTGCCCGGGAAGTGCGGCGTTCGCCCCAACAAATTCTCGCGATACTGTCCAACTCCAAATTATTGAGCGACAGCGAACAAATATCAGCCGCCAAAGAGCTGGAAGGGCTTGTGATTCAGAGGTGGTTGGATAATATACAAGAAACGCTCAAAGCTCAAATTCAAAACAGCGGCTCCAGCAACTTGAAATTCCTGCACCAGGCCAAAGGCTTTCTCTGGCTTTACGAGGGCGACCTGGAAAATGCGATCAGGGAATGGGAACAGTCTTTGCGGCTCGATCCCTACGACGAGGTTTTAAAGAACCACTTGAGCAAGGCCAAGCTGTCCTGGCAGCTGCAAAAGCACAATGAGGAGATACAACACCTGCTTTCAACCGGAAAAGACTATTACAAGGTTGGGGACTACAACAAGGCGTTGGGCGGCTTTAAGCGCCTGCTCCATATCGATCCCGCCAATGTGGAGGGCCTGCGTTACCTCAAGCTCACCCAGGCAGGCATGGACCAGATCGTCAGGCAGGAGCTCATCAACGCCAAATTGGACCAGGCACACAGCCAATTGCGACACGGCTCCATGCTTGAGGCGGTCCAGGCGCTTGTCGAGGTATTGGAGCTAGAACCCGATAACGAGCGCGCGCGGCGCCATTTGGCGGACATCAGGACGAAGTTCAGCCGGAGAACCGCCTTGGTCCAAAGCGGGAATTCCCCCAACACGGCCAAGCAGGAAAACAAGGCTAAGCCATTGCCTCAGAGGGCGCCGAACCGCGCGGATGCGGAAAACGCTTATACGGTGGGCATGATGCATTATATGCAGGGAGATCTGGCGCAAGCCCAGCTCTATTTTGAGAAAGCGGCCGCATTGGACCCGTCTTTCGAGCAAGCCCTGCGGGCCGAAGACGCCGTGCGTCAAGAGAGCAAAAGATGAGGCTGCGCGCGCAGTTTGCCCTGTTTAACACATTGCTCGTGGTTTTGGTGGCTCAAATCATCGCTTCCGGAATTTTCCTGGTCCAAAAAAAGCAGATTATTTTAAAACTGGGGGAAGATCAGCAGTTCCAGGTCAAGGGCCTTGCCGAGGTCTGCCGTCAATCCATGATACTCAGCAACGAGCTTCTCCTGGCGAGCTATCTCAAATACCTGGCCCACGTTCCAGGAGTCTCTTATGCCTATTTTGTCGATGCCGGCGACCGCGTCCGAGGGCATACCGATGCGGGTTTCCTTTATAAGCCGTTGGCCGATTGGAAAACCCGGGGAAGCCGGGAGCTTGTGGTCGAGCGCGGTTCCACGGTGGAGTTGGGAGCCTCTTTGATCGGGCATGCCGCCATAGGCTTTAAAAAATCCCATATGGACCAGCTCCTGCGTCAATCGGTCTGGCAGCTGGGCCGATGGATACTTCTCTCATCAACGGTCGGGATCGGCATCGGAATCGTCATTGCCCTGTTTCTTTCTTCCGTGATGACGCGTCCAATCCTGGAACTGGCCAAGGGCGCCCGCGAGATAGAAAAAGGCAATTTTGGACTGCGGGTTAAGATCGTCTCAAGCGGCGAAGTGGGGGAACTGGCGTTTACGTTCAATCAGATGGCCGCGGGCCTGACCAAATTGGAGGAGCTGCAAAAGGAGTTCGTTTCCATGGTCTCCCACGACCTTCGGGCCCCTTTGGCCGCGATCATCACCTACGCCAACGTCTTGAGCGAGGAGATGCGCGGTCCTTTGAACCAAACTCAAAAGGAATATCTAGGCATCATGGCCGCCAGCGCCCGAAACTTGCATCATATGGTCAGCGATATCCTGGACTATGCCAAAATGAGGGTTGGCAAGCTCGAATTCGCGATGCGTCCCGTCAACCTGGCTGATTTGGTCGATCATGTTGTAGAATTGTTCGGTCCGATGGCGGCCGGCAAGGGCGTGAGCCTGCAGGTCGCCGTTGCGAAGGGGATCATGGTGCAGGCGGATCGAGACAAGCTGGAAAGGGTGGTCGTCAACCTGGTGTCAAATTCTCTGAAATTCACGCCTGCCTCAAAAGGACTAATACAAATACAGGGCTCGGCCAACGATGGGTGGGGCAATCTCATGGTCTCGGATAACGGCCCTGGAATCGCGCCCGGGGACATAGAGCGTCTGTTTCAGAAATTCAGCCAGCTGTCCTCGCAGAGCCAGCCGGCCTGGTCGGGCGGAACCGGGCTTGGCCTTGCGATCGTTAAAGATATCATAGAAGCCCACCGAGGCAAGATTTGGGTGGAGTCTCGGTTGGGCCAAGGCACGCGAATTTTCTTTACCGTTCCTCTGGCCAAGCCGCAAAACCTCCATGGCTAAAAAGGTGCTGGTTGTAGACGATGACCGGGCTTTCCTGGGTCTCATACAGGACCTTTTGCAAAGCCAGAATTTTGAGGTCATTACGGCCGTCAATGGCAAGGACGCCGTGGACCTCGCCAGAACATGCGCGCCGGATCTGGTCTTGGTGGACTACCTGATGCCTCCAGGCCCCAGCGGAATGGAGGTGCTTAAAGTCTTAAAATCAGATCCAAAACTTCAAGCCATCCCCGTCATCCTCTGCTCCTCGACCAAAAACACCGAAGAGGACGGCGAAATGGCGAAGGCCGCGGGAGCTTACGGCTATATCTTCAAGCCTTTTCGGGGTAAGGAGTTTATATCTTTCGTCAAAACAGCCATGGCCATTGACGATCAATCCCTATAATGAGCAAAAAAATTCTTGTCATTGAGGATGATATCGCCAACGCCACTGTGATCAAGGGCGGCTTGGCTCTGAAGGGCTATAAGGTGACGGTGGCTCCCAGCGCCGAGGATGCGCTTAAGATTCTACAGAATTCGCTCCCCAACCTGATTGTCCTGGACATTAATCTCAGGGGACTATCGGGCATCCAGCTGTGCGAAATCCTAAAGAAAAATCCCCGGACGGCCCCTATTCCTATTATTATGCTTACCGTAGAAAACCGGGAATCCCAGAAAGTGGGGGCCCTTGAGCTCGGCGCCGATGATTACATGACCAAGCCTTTTTCCGAAAAGGAACTGGCCGCCAGGGTCAAGGCCTTGATCAGGCGCGCATCCGGAGATGGGAAAACCCAAAGAATGCTCAGCACCGAGGGTCTTGAAGTCAACCTGGACACTCGTACCGCAGTCTTGACTGGCAAGCGCCTGGAGCTAAGCCAAATCGAGTTCGACCTGCTCTCCTTGTTTCTGGATAAAAAAGAGATCGTTCACAGCTACGCCGGCCTGGCGGAAATAGTCTGGGGCGACGACCGCTTAGCCACCAGCCATACCATCGCCGTTGCCATCAGCCGCCTGAGGGATAAGCTCGGAAGGCTGGGCCGCAAGATCGAATCGGTGCCCGGGCTAGGCTACAAGTTCTCGGAATAGCTCCCTCCTCGATATTCTCCGCCGCAACTCGTTCCCCTCCTCCTGCCGTGATCAAAATGTGATCAGGCTGAGACAGATCCAAGAGCGCCATCTGGCACACTCCGGGAATGGGGAACAAACCTATGAAAACAAGCCTTCTGCTCCTATTCCTTCTCACATCAGGCGCAGCCCCGCTCCTGGCTCAATCCGGCGTTGATACGAGCAGTCCCTCCATCCCTGCAGGCTTAACCGCCACCGCCGTCTCCTCATCTCAAATCAACCTCAGCTGGACAGCGTCAACCGACAACGTCGGCGTGGCCGGCTACCGCGTCTATAGAGGCGGCGCCCAAATCGCCGCCGTTACCGCCACCTCCTATTCCAATACCGCCCTCTCGCCTTCAACCGCCTACTCCTACACCGTTGCCGCCGTAGACGCGGCAGGCAACGCATCGGCGCAGTCGGCGGCGGCAAGCGCGACGACAGCGGCCGGAGGCGCTCCTCTGCGGCCGGTGCTCCCGGCGCTCCCGCAAGCGCAAGTAGACGTGTCAATGCCCAATGTTTCCACCTATGCCGTTGTCAACATTGCCGATACAGGCAATCCCGCGACGAATGCGGCCAATTTTCAAAATGCCATAGATGGCGCCGCTTGCGGCACGGTGATTAAACTTGCGGCGGGGGGGACATTCGAGCATCCGCCGGGCGGATTCGTGCTGCGGGCGAAGAATTGCCCCCCGGATAAATGGATCATCATCCGTTCCGACGCGCCTGATTCTGTGCTTCCTCCGCCGGGCGTGCGCATCACGCCCTCATACACGCAGTATCTGCCCAAGATCCTTATAACGCGGGTGAATCTGCCTGCTTTCGGCACTGAACTTTCAGCCAATAACTACCGCCTGATGTTTTTATCAGTCGGCATCAAACCCGGTATATTTACTTCGTCTACCGGCCGGATGATTGAACTCAACGGTGCGTATAAGACAGGATTTGTTCAAGACACCATTGCAAAAGTACCGCACCATCTTGTTATTGACCGGGTATTGGTGCGCGGCAGCGACTCACCACCCATCGGCATGAAGAGCGGCATTAAGATGGACTGCGGAAACTGCGCAGTCATCAATTCGTGGATAGACCAAATCCATTTGGTTGGAGCCGATAGCAATGCAATTGGCAGCTCCAACGGTACTGGCCCCGTACTTATTGATAACAACTACCTTGAGGCCGCCGGAGAAAATGTAATATTTGGCGGAGCAACCGCTTATATTCCGGGTGTGAACCCGAGTGATATCACCATTACCCGCAACCATTTCTACAAGCCGACCAGCTGGTTTAGGGGCATGCCCGATTACGCCGGCACGCGCTGGACAGTAAAAAACCTTTTTGAATTGAAAAGCGGCGTGCGAGTGCTTGTTGAAGGAAACGTCTTTGAAAATAACTGGGATGACGCGCAGGATGGCACCGGCTGGCTCTTAAAAACATCGGCAACCTCCCCTGGTAATCAATGGGTTATGACGTCCGACGTTACCATGCGCTACAACAAACAGATAAACGCCAAGGGCGCATTTGCTAGTTTGAACTGCACCACCTCGCCCAATCCAACGGATGCTTGTCTGCAACGGGTACACATTCACGAGAACGTGGCCTGGGATGTGGGCGGTATCTGGGCGGGCAGGTATTTGCTTTTTAGCGGCCATAATCCATTTGGCACCGTTGGGCCATCCGACTACTATCTACACCACAATACCATTGTTACCACCACAAAATGGGGGGTGCCAAATAGCACTATAAGGGCCGGCTCTCAACCTATCGATTTAACAAAGCCATTCTTTCAAAACTTCGCCTTCCACGACAATATTATGGGTAACTCTTCAACTTACGGTTCCGGCGGAAATTGTTACTACGGTACCGACACGACAACAGCCGGTCCCTGCACTACCGCAGACTCTTGGCATAGAAATATCTTTTATGAGAAATCAGCCTCCGGCGGATGCTGGCTTGCCTACACTAATGCCATAAAGCCCTGTCCGCTTGCCGATATAAACGCTGTTGGTTTTGTTGACTACGCGAATCATGATTATCGTCTTCTCTCGACAAGTCCCGGCTATAGAGCGGCAACTGACGGCACCGATATTGGCGCGAACATTGGCCTCGTGAACCAAATGACCGCTGGCGCCGTTTCCGGCATTTGGGGCGGTCCGCCGCCTCCTGCCGACACCGGCGCTCCCTGGCGCCGTTTCCGGCATTTGGGGCGGTCCGCCGCCTCCTGCCGACACCGGCGCTCC
>MGUO01000143.1 GCA_001800015.1 Elusimicrobia bacterium RIFCSPHIGHO2_02_FULL_57_9 | reverse complement strand
GGTACCTTTTCCTCTACCGGAAGCATGATACGGGCACGACAGTTGCACACCGCCACCCTTCTTCCGAACGGGAAGGTTCTTGTTGCGGGGGGGCTTGGTGGCCCAAACCTGTCTGCCGCCGAGATCTATACCCCTGCTATGGATATATCGGTCTCCAATGATGGGTCCCCGATGAATGGTTCAGGATTGCCGGTTCCCGAGTATCCTGGCCGGAAAGGGATCCTGGGTGAACAGCGCAAGCCCGTTCTGGCCATTGATTCCTCAAACAACGTGATTGTGGCCTGGGAAGACGACCGTGATGCTGCGATCCAAAACTGGGGGCTGTCATGGAATTACGACGCCAACGCATGGTGGCAGACGAACGTGAACCTTGGGGCAGCCGGCGCCTGCAACGGGGGAGGAGCAACAAACAACTCCTGCGGAGCAATCCCCGCCATCACCGGTCCTCCTCTGCGGATCATGGGACAGAAGCTGTCTACCTCCAATGGAGCCAAGAACTGGGGGGATGACCAAGCTTCAATAAACCAGAACAACCCGGAGGATATCGGCCTTACCTCAACCGGGGATATCAACCGCAATCCAACACTCGCCATTGACGGAACCAACGTCATCCTGACCTGGGACTCAAACAGCGCTACCAAGGCAGAATCGGGCAGCCTCAAACGGGAGGGGAACATCTATGCCCAGAAGCTCAATACCAATGGATCACCACAGTGGGGACAGACCTTTGCTTCCACCGGTAACCTCATCGGGGGGCGGTCTCAGCACACCGCCACCCTGCTTGGAAACGGTAAGGTGCTGGTGGCGGGGGGAAATCCCGATGGCATAAATGTCCTCTCCACCGCCGAGCTCTATGACCCAACAACCGGCACGTTTGCCTCCACCGGCAACCTGATCGGGAGGCGCTACGATCACATTGCCACCCTTCTTCCCAACGGCAAGGTGCTGGTGGCGGGGGGAATTGCCGGTTCTTACATTTCCAGCGCCGAAGTCTTCGACCCCGCGGCGGCAACCTTTTCTTCCACCGGCAACCTCGTTGGCCGGCGTGTTAACCACACGGCTACTCTGCTTGGGAACGGCAAGGTGCTGGTGGCGGGAGGATCTGACGGTGCTGCTCTCTCCACCGCCGAGCTGTATGACCCGGCAACCGGCACGTTTGCCTCCACCGGAAACCTGATCGGGAGGCGCTACAACCAAACTACCACGCTCCTTAATAACGGTAATGTCCTGGTAGCAGGAGGACAAGATACTGGTACTACCTACCTCTCCAGTGCGGAGCTCTACGACCCGGCAACCGGTACGTTTACCTCCACCGGTAATCTCATCGGGATGCGTTACGGACAGACCTCTACGCTGCTTGGGAACGGCCGCGTCCTGGTGGCGGGG
>MGUO01000142.1:439-6940 GCA_001800015.1 Elusimicrobia bacterium RIFCSPHIGHO2_02_FULL_57_9 | reverse complement strand
ACGGCTGTACAGCAGTAATTGAGCAGGAGACTGGGCGGACCCATCAGCCGCAACCAGCGCCGGCCGTAAGGAAGCGTTCCGCTCGGCCGGTGCCGGAGGCCATTTCTTGGACGCCTCCGGCGCCGGCCAAGCCGTTTTCTGCTCCAGCAAATCATAGAAACGGGACAACCTCCTTTCCCATGAGGTGACATCGGGATCGTTGGGATCATCGCCCAACAACCGCCGGCGCAGCCCGGCAAGCTCCTCCTGGAGCTCCGCGTTTTTCTGCGCGCTTGTTTCAAGCTCGGCTGCGGCCTTGACCAGCGCGTCCACGGTTTCGCCGCCCAAGACATCAAAAAGCGGCTTTTCAAGACGCAGATTGAGGCCAGGAGTAACCAAAAGCGAAAGCACCGCCTCGGCCGCCATCCGCTCCGGGGCAAGCGCGGGCAGGTTGGGGGTCGGGCCTGACACCTCGGTTTTGAGCTGGCGCAGGCTTTCAAGAGGCGACCGGGAAAGGAAACTGCCCAAACGGCCCGCGACCGTCTGGCGGAACTGCTCCGGGGAAATCCGGCTCGCCCGGACGGGCGACGCGAGGCTTAAGCCATCTAATGAAAAAAGACCCGCGCTCAAGGCAAAAGCCGCGATAAATACGCGCCGTTTCACAGGCTTCAACGCCGGCACAGTCGAGTTCTTCATACTTGCCAGTTTACCCTCCATTTAATATTTCCCCAGGGTCTTTGGCCCCATCTTCGGCTGGGCCTTTTGCCTGCCTGAGCCTGGGTCCAAGGACACCCGTTAAAAAACCGGTTTCCGATAAGATTGTTAGATGAGTCGGACCGGATCGGATTATACAGGGGTGTTTATGAAAATCAGCAGGGCCGCAATCATGCCTATCTGCCTGGCTCTCTTGTCGCTGCCTCTGTCCACTGTTTGCGGCGCGGCGCCACGGACTCGGGCCGCGACCGGCCCCAAGGCCCGGGCTATCGCCTTGCCCGCCAGCGCCGTCATCAAGCCGGCGCCGGCCATCACGGTTCCCAGCCGGGCCTCAGCCCTAGCGGCCGGGGAAATAGGGACCCCTCCCTTAAGCGCGCCTCAAACCGATGCCTCGACTCTGAAAAACCTCTGGGCCATGCGGCAAGGCTCTACAGGCATGTTCTCCGAGTTTAAATCGATCCATCCAACCGTGACGGGGCAGGGGGAGTCGGCTTTCCTGGAACCGACCATCTGGAATATCCGGAGCGCCAAAAAATACTATTCAGAAATTTATCAAGGAATGTCCGATGGAGAACGTGAATCTTTTGGTTATTACAGCGGCGGGTGGTATGATCGCATCAATTCCTATCTCCGGCAAAAACCGGAGTCAAGGCAGCCGGACCATCTCGCGCAAACCCATATCGAAAGAATGCAATCCGTTATCGATAGAGCCCCGAACCTTCCTAAAAACTTGGTCATCTATAGAGTGGAGCTATTCGAGAACAGGCCCCTGCCCGAGATCGGAACGCAAATGGAAGCGGAAGCGTTTCTCTCGTACGCCTTAGGCGACCGCACGATGGACAGATATTTGTACCACTTGCTTAAAACAGGGATGGTAACAGCTAAAACGACGGTCGCCATCTATGTCACGATTATAAAAGGAAACCAGAAAGGAATATTTTTATCTCCCGACATGGCCGCGTACTTCAGCGAACTCGGCGAAGTCATTCTGCCTCCCGGAACTACGCAGAGGGTGCTTCACAGAGATGATAACGATAAAAGCGGCCCGATGACCGTCACAACCTTGATTACGGAGATCGAGTAATTAATTCAAGTAATTGATCAAGTAATTGATTCTTGACAAGCCCGGCGCAATCATACAAACTGTTTTCCGGGATGGTGAAGTCGTTTTTTATCTGCTGGTTTTTGGCCTCTTTGGTCCAGGCTGAAACACGCCCTGGATCCAACCAGGCGCAGAAAAATATTGAACAGATCATGATATCTCAATGACTTTCTCCCCAGATTACGTCACTGCGAGAACACAATTCCGCGAGGCGGTGAAACGTCTCGGCTGGATTGCGCATCAGTACCCGATCGCCGGCATAGGCCCTCGAGGCGAGGACTTAAGCATCGATGTGGCGGCCTCTGCGCCACCCGCAACGCAGCCTGTGCTAATCATTTCAAGCGGACTACACGGGGTTGAAGGCTTCCTCGGGTCAGCCGTTCAGCTTGCGTTATTGGAGCGGTGGAAGCGGCAGAAACGCCTTCCAGAGGGACTTCGTTGCGTCCTGCTCCATGCTCTGAACCCGCATGGATTTTCTTGGTCCCGTCGATCCGATGCCGACAATATCGATCTGAATCGCAATTTTCTCCTCAACGGAATGGAGTACAATGGCGATTGCGAAGCGTATGCACGCTTCGATGGCTTCTTAAACCCTCAGCACCCCCCATCACGCTGGGATATGTTTTATCTGAAAGCATCGTGGCTTGTCGCTCGCTATGGCCTGCCGGCACTTAAGCAAGCCCTCGTGACCGGCCAACATGATTTTACGAAAGGGTTGTTCTTCGCAGGCAAAGGGCCATCACAAACCAAGACGATACTTCAAGAACACATGAAGTCATGGATCGGGAGCGCGACAACCGTTGTACATCTCGATTTTCATGCGGGGCTCGGTGCTTGGGGAACATACAAACTAATCATCGACTATCCGCTGAGTTCCGGGCAACAGGACCGGCTTACGCGTTGGTTCGGGGCTCAAGCATGGGAAGAGAGTGACGCTAAACGGATTTCCTACCAGCCGCGAGGCAGCCTCGGTCATTGGTGTACAGCCCAGAATTTCGCGCCGGAATATCTCTTCGCGGCCGTTGAGTTTGGCACGTATAGCAACATCCCCGTCATTGCAGGGTTACGTGCGGAAAACCAAGCGCATCAATGGGGACGACCAGATGATCCTCGCACAACTCGGGCAAAAAAACAACTCCGGGAGCTATTTTCCCCCGTATCCGAAGAGTGGCGATCCCGTGCCTTGGCGCAAAGCTTCGACCTGGTGGAAAAAGCAATCGACGGCGTACTGGGAGAAGCGGAGCCGACATAGCTGATGGCGTAAGAGACCATGAAGGCCATGATTCTGGACGCAGCCGGCCGTCCGCTGCGCTTAGCCAGCCTGCCCGTCCCTAAACCGGCGCCCGGGCAAATCCTGGTGCGGGTCGGCGCCTGCGGCGTCTGCCGCACCGATCTACATATAGTGGATGGGGAGCTTGCCAATCCCAAGCTGCCTTTGGTTCTGGGCCACGAGATCGCCGGCACGGTTTGGGCCCTGGGCGCCTCCGTAAATACCCTCGCCATCGGACAAAGAGTCGGCATTCCCTGGCTTGGATTTACCTGCGGCAGGTGCCGCAGCTGCGGTGAGGGCCGTGAAAACCTCTGCGATCAGGCGCGCTTCACCGGCTATCAGATCGACGGCGGCTACGCCGAGTATGCCGTGGCCGACGCGCGTTATTGTTTCGGCTTGCCCGAAGGCTATTCCTTTCAGCAAGCGGCTCCGTTGTTGTGCGCGGGCATGATCGGTTATCGCACGCTTAGGTTGGCGGGCGAAGCGAATCGTTTGGGCCTCTATGGGTTTGGGGCGGCGGCCCATATCATCATCCAGATCGCGCGATATCAAGGCAGGCAGGTATACGCCTTTAGCCGCCCGGGGGATGAAAAGAGCCAATCCTTCGCCCGGGAATTGGGGGCGGTCTGGGCCGGGGATTGCCTGGCCGGCCCGCCTGAAGAGCTTGACGCGGCCATTATCTTTGCGCCGGTCGGCACGCTGGTGCCGGCGGCGCTTAGGGCGCTAGCCAAGGGGGGGACGGTCGTATGCGCCGGGATTCATATGAGCGACATCCCGTCCTTTCCTTATGAAATACTCTGGCAGGAACGATGCGTACGATCTGTCGCGAACCTGACGCGCCAAGACGGCGAAGAGTTTTTGAGGCTGGCTGCGCGCATTGGCGTGCGCGCAAAAACCGCGCCCTTCGCGCTTGAGCGGGCTCAGCAAGCCCTTGACGCCTTGCGTCAGGGGATTATCGATGGAGCGGCGGTGCTGGTTATGCCGCAAAACCAGGACGTTTCCAAATGCGCTTGACAATGTGTCACCGCAAATGACAAAGTTGTGTGACATTGCGTCATACTCCCTGCACAGTCTAAAAATGAAAGCCTCGTCAGCGCACAAAAAGAAGGTTTTGGTTATCGAAGACGATGAGCCGACCAATATGCTTTTGGTGGAGAACCTGCTCAGCGACGGCTATCAGGCTTTTTCCGCGCTCAGCGGGACGGAGGGGGTGAAAATCGCCTTTGAGGAAAAACCGGACTTGATTCTCCTGGATATGCTTCTGCCCGGGATGGACGGCTGGGAAGTCTGCCGGCGCCTAAGGGAGAAGACGGCTCCGACCCATAAAGTGCCGATTATCATTATTTCGATAGTCGCCAAGGATAAAATTCCATCCGGGGACATGGGGCCCGTTATATTTTTCGACAAACCCTTTAACATCAATCTTTTATTGACGGAGATTAACCGCCTCTCGGCGGCTAATAATCAATAAGGCGCTGAATAGTCGTCAGTCCAGCCGTCGATAAGCCCATCACCCGCTGTGCCTGCCGCAAAAAGCCCGCCGCGGGATTGACAAAATGATTTTCCAAGGCTACATACTGTGTGAGGAAAACGGTGTTAACGAATCTACAGCCTTGGGGGGATTTTCTAGCGCACGCGAACCCTTATGCGATTTCTAAGGGCATGGCCGGTTTTTTCATTCTTTGGCTTGGAATCTATGTCCTGATCCAAAACAAAAAATCCATCGTGCATCTCTCCTTTTTCGTGTTCACACTGGCGGGTTTTATATGGCTCATTTTCAACTCTTTACTGGAATTCTCCAGGCAGCCCGCCTTCATCGTGGCCATGGCCAGGCTGGAGCATGTCGGGATTGTTTTCTTAGGGACCTGTTTCTACTTTTTTACCAAGGCTTTTTTGGGGGAGCATAGGAAAAAGACCGCTTGGATTATTTTGAACTACCTGATCAGTTCCGTGTTTTTGCTGTTGAGCTTCACCTCGCCTCATTTCATAACCGGTGAGGTTCATGAGATTCATCTGGTCGGCAGAGTTTTCCTAGGTCCCGGGTTCGGGCGGCTGTATATCGTTTTCTTGCTCTACGTCTTGACCCAGATCGCCGTCAGCTTCGCAAGTTATATCCGGGCTTACCGGGCCGCCGCAAAACCAGCCGACAAAAACCGTCTCAAATACATGATCGCAGGTATGGGGATATGCGGTACTGCGTTCAATGACGCCCTGCCCCCCTTGGGATTGGACCTGCTGCCCCCCATCGGCGGCTTTAGCATCCTGGCCTGGGTCGGAATCACCGCTTATACCATCGTCTCCCACCGCATGATGGATATCCAGACGGTTTTTTTAAGAACGGCCATTTGGTCGGCCACGAGCCTGGCCGTCCTGGCTCCGCTCTATTTTGTTCTGCTGCTTCTAAAATCCCGGCTGGCGGATTTGGGGGGCGGGCAGCTGATTGCGTCCATGATCTCTTTGTTCGTCCTTTTCTCCCTTTACTGGTCTTGGATTCAGCCCAAGGTGGACCAGTTGTTTCAAAGGCGGCGGCATGATTTAAAGCAAGTGCTGGCAGGATTTTTATCCGATTTGGGCTCTCTGAGATCTCTGGGGGAGGTGCAAACGCAACTGCAGAGGGTGCTGGCGCAGCGCCTGTACACCGAATCGATCTCCCTGCATGTGCGCGATGATAAAGGCAATGATTACTACCCCATTTTTACGCAGGGGGCAGATGCGACGCCGGATGTGCTGAGCAAGGAGGAGCCGTTTATCCGTTGGCTGCGTGAAAAGGAAGAGACGTTGGCTTGGGAGGACATCCCCTTTTTACTTCAACATGCCTCCGCGGCGCTAAAGGAGTCCTCACGCCGGTTTGCGCAGGCGCATGGAAACCCGCGGCTGGTGGTGCCCTTGCAAGACCAAGGGGGGTTATTGGGGTGGTTGATCTTGGGGCCGAAGACGTCGGGAGAGCCCTACATCCCCATGGAGCTGGAGTTCTTGAATCAGCTGAAAAAAGGCCTGACGATCGCGGTCGCGAACTCTATTTTATACGACCAAGTGAGGAGATTCAACATCAGCTTGGAGACGACGGTGCAGGAAAGGACCTCGGAGCTGGCGCGGGCCAATGAGGGGCTCAAGAAATTGGACAAACTCAAAAGCGACTTTTTTTCCAATGTTTCCCATGAGCTTAGAACGCCCTTGGCCTTGATTCAGGGGCCTTTGAGCACTTTATTGGACAGGCAGAAGGGATTAAAACCCGGCGAATTCAAGCTGTTGAAGCTGGTCCAGGATAATTCCCTGCGGCTTGGACATCTTATCGATGAACTGCTGGACTTCTCCCGCTTGGAGGCGGGCCGGATGCGGATGAGATGGGAGAAGCTGGATTTGGTTTCTTTTATCCGTCTTCTGGACTCCCAGATCCATACCACGGCGCAGATGAAGAGATTGAGCTTAAGCACCC
>MGUO01000142.1:0-427 GCA_001800015.1 Elusimicrobia bacterium RIFCSPHIGHO2_02_FULL_57_9 | reverse complement strand
CTTATTTCTTGAGGATGGGCCGCAGCAAGCGAGATTCGGGGTAAGCGACACGGGGATAGGGATCGCCTCGGACGAACTGCCTCATTTATTTCAACGCTTTCACCGGGTGAAAACCGCGGAACATGCCTACAAGGGAACGGGAATAGGACTGGCCTTGGCCAAGGAGCTGGTGGAACTGCACAAGGGTGCCATCGGGGTGGAAAGCCGGGAGAAAGAGGGAAGCACGTTTTGGGTGGAGCTGCGCAAGGGAGAGGCTCATGTTCCGCAAGAGGAGATGGTCTCCAATGGGGGGGGCCGGGAGTTGAAGCGGGAGACAATCCCGCCTGCGGTGCAGAAACTTCTTTTGGAGACCGGGAAAGAGGAGGCCGCCTCTTCAGAGGCGGCAAGCAACCGCCGCGCCGCTGCGAGGCCCTTGGTTTTGGTGGTG
>MGUO01000141.1 GCA_001800015.1 Elusimicrobia bacterium RIFCSPHIGHO2_02_FULL_57_9 | reverse complement strand
GGCGTCGCGCATTTATCCACCATGGAAAAATTGCCCGACGGCCTTCTCGTCTATATTAACCGGCTTTCCGATCACTTGTTCACCGCCGCCCGCTGGGCCAACGCCAAGGAAGGCCGCAGCGAAACCCAATGGAAAGGCTTGGCCAAGAAATAAAATTGACCCCGGCCATCTCTGTCTCGCGCCTCTCCCATACCTACCCCGCCAAAAACAAAAGGCCGGCACGCCGTGCCCTGCGCGACGTTTCTCTTGAGGTTGCGCCCGGGGAAACCTTCGGCCTCCTCGGCCCCAACGGCGGCGGCAAAAGCACCCTGTTTAAAATTCTTTCGACTTTCTTCAAACCAAGTCCGGGGCTGGTCCAGGTTCTCGGCCTTGATGCTGCCCACGATGCCGCGCAAATCAGGCCGCGCATCGGCGTAGTTTTCCAAAATCCCAGCCTGGACGCGAAACTGACCGTGTCGGAAAACATGACCCACCAGGGCCATCTTTACGGCCTTAGGGGCAAACTGCTGCTTCAGCGCATCGCTTCGATGCTGGAACGCTACGGCTTGAGCGACCGGCGCGATGAGCCGACGGGGACGCTTTCCGGAGGGCTGAGGCGCCGGGTGGAATTGGCTAAAGGCCTTTTACACGATCCTGAATTGATATTGCTTGACGAGCCCTCCACGGGACTGGACCCGGGCGCCCGCCGCGATTTATGGGATCATCTCAGGGAACTGAAATCCTCGCGCCGGATCACCTTGCTTCTGACCACCCATTTAATGGAAGATGCGGAAAATTGCGACCGCTTGCTGCTGATCAATGAGGGAAAAACGGCGGCCAGCGGCTCGCCCCGGGAATTAAAAGCCCGGATCGGCGGAGACGTCATCGCCATTGAGTCGGCTAATCCTCTGGAACTACAAAAAGCGATTAAAGAACGCTTTGACATCGAACCCGCCCTGGTCGACGGCTCGTTGCGCATCGAGCGGGAACGCGGCCACGCCTTTATTCCCCAACTCGTGGAGTCGTTTCCGGGGCTGATTAAATCGGTCAATCTATCTCAACCCACATTGGAAGACGTATTCGTCCACGTGACAGGGTTGGGTGTCAGGCTTTGAATAACATGAATTGTTTGGCCGTTTACACCTTATGGAAGCGCGAGTTGAGGCATTTTTACCGCGACCGCGCCCGCATCATCGGCGCGCTGGCGCCGCCGATCGTCTTTTGGTTCTTAATCGGATCGGGGCTGGGAAAGTCCTTTCAAATGCCCGGCGCCGCCGGCGGCGCCGGCTTCCTGCAGTATTTTTTCTCGGGAACCCTGGTTCTTATCGTGCTTTTTACCTCGGTATTCTCGACTATCTCGATTATCGAGGACAGGCGCGAGGGATTTTTGCAGTCGGTTTTAGTCGCCCCGATTCCCCGCTTAAGCCTGGTGTTGGGCAAAATCATGGGAGCCTCCACGGTTGGTTTTCTGCAAGGGCTTTGTTTCCTGATACTAGCCCCCGCGGCGGGGCTGCGGGCGGCCCCCGGAGACTATGCCGTCACGCTGGCGGCCCTGGCTCTTTGCTCGCTGGGATTGACCGGCATCGGTTTTTGCATCGCCTGGAAGCTGGATTCGACCCAGGGTTTTCACGCGGTAATGAACCTGTTTTTAATCCCGATGTGGATGCTCTCAGGCGCTCTTTTTCCCGCGGCGACCGCGCCCGCCTGGCTGCGCCTTATCATACGCCTTAATCCGGTCAGCTACGCGGTTTGCGCCCTGCAGCAGGCCCTTTCCCCGGGGGCTTTTAGGCCCATGGCCTCGCTTAAGCTTTGCCTGTTAGTCCTTGTCCTATTCGCGGCGGCGGTCTGCGCCGCCTCCTGCTGGATCGCGCGGGAGGCCGAATAGCCGTGATTCTTGATCCCGTCAACAGCATTACCAGCGTTAATTTCTATAAGAAAATCTCCACGCAGTCGCTGGGCCGCTCGATATTGTACCTCTGCTACTTGGCGGCCTTGTTCTCCATAACCGGCACCGTGGCGTTAAAGGTTAAGGCCGGCCCTGTGATCAAGGAGACGTTTCGGTGGCTCGAACAATCCATGCCGCCTCTGACTTTCTCAAGGGGCAAGGTGAGTTCGCCTGTCTCCGGGCCTTTAACCCTCCGCCATCCTAAAATGGCGGAGGTCGCGCTTATCATAGATACGCAGCGCGGCGAGCCTGCCACCCCCGAGCTTATGGGGGAACAGAAAGTCATCGCCTATCTGACAGGCAATGCCCTATATCTGCTTAGGTCGCGCAACCGGGTCGAGTCTTATGATTTTTCCAAGTCTCCGTCCAGAACCGTGGTCGTCAACGCCGAGTTTTACCGCATGGCCGAGAAAACTCTGCGTCAAATCCTTTACCCGATAGCGATTGCCGCCATTTTCGTTATGTTCCTGGCTTGGAAGACCTGCGCTTCCTTAATGTATTCCCTGATAGCCTTAGCCGTCAACGCGCAGGCCGACGCCAGGCTCGGGTATAAATCCCTGTTTAACATAACGGTCTACGCGCAAACCCTGGTCATCGCGCTGCAGGCCATCTTTCTTTTCATGCCCGTCGGCATTCCGCTGTTCCGGCTGGCGGCTTTTGCTTTGACCGGGCTATATATATGGCTTGCGGTCAATAAAATCGCGGCGCCGCAAACGCCGGAACCCGCGGCCTAATGCGCCGAATGTTGCTGCTCGCAACCGCGGCCCTTGCCTTGGCGGCCTGCCTGCGCTCCCGTGAATTCCGCATTTCAGGCACCATCACCATCGCGGCTCCCGTCCGCCCCAGGGCCCCGCGGCAAAACGTAGTGCTATTCATCGTCGCTAAAAACAAGGGCGGGGTGCCGGTGGCCGTGCGCCGGATCGTCAATCCCCGTTTCCCGGTATGGTACTCATTGACCACCGAGGATATGATCATCCCCGGGGTCGATCTCAGACAGGGGTTTTTGCTTCAAGTTCAAATGAATACGCACGGCCATCTGGGCGCGCAGGTGAAGGGCGATTTAGAGGGATCTTACAGCGAGCCGGTTTATTCGGGGGCGAAGGAAATCCACATCGTGATCGATCGGCAGATATGATAACAGCGGCTTTTAAGCGACCGTCATGTGGGATATCCGGAAGGTCGGGGCGCCCATGGCGCCGTAGAAAGTTAAATTATTTCCCACCGCATCTATGCGTCCCAGAAGCTCGACCAAATTGCCGGATATCATAGCGCCCTTGACGGCCCCCAAAAGCCTGCCGTTCTTTATCGCGATCCCGGAAACCCCCGCCGAGAACTCCCCCGAGATGGGATCGGCCATATGCATGCCCATGATCTCGAGCGCCATTATGCCGTCTTTGGTGGATTCGATAATTTTCCCGGACGGCAGGACGCCGGGCGCCAAATAAAAATTAGAGCAGCTGGGGCCGGGCAGAGCGCGATAAGAGCCCCGGCCGGCGCTGGCGTTGCTTTTTCGCTTGTCTTTGTTCGCGGTAGCGGCATCGTAGAAATATTCTTTAACCACGCCCTTTTCGATCATGACTTTCTTGAAGGTAGGCAGGCCCTCGTCATCGTAAAGCGAACTGCCGGCTCCGCCGGGCCGCCGCGGGTCGTCTATGAAGGTCGCCAGGCTCGAGCCTATTTTTTTGCCCAGCTTGCCGGCCAAAAGCGACTTGCCGCGCTGCACTTGGTCGGCGGAAAGCAGGCCGGCCACCAAATCCAGGAATTCCCCGGCCATCCAAGGATCGAAAATAACCGAGCGCCTGCCGCCGGGAAGCTTCTTGGCGCCTAAAAGAAAAACGCTGCGCGCCGAGGCGTCGGCGGCCGTTTTATTAAAGTTTAGGAGGGCCTTGCTCCTTTCCAACTGCATGGCCGAGCCGATCTGTATTTCCCCTTTCTCCTCGCAAAGAGCCGACAAGCCGATGCTGGCCGAGCTGCCTCGTTCATAAGTCATCACCCCCCGCGCGTTGGCGATGGCGACCTCGCCGCGCGATTCCCCATAACCCAGGCGCGGCACGGTCCTAACCCGCTTATCAAAGCCCAAGGCCGCGGCCTCCATATCGCGCAGCCGCGGGACGATTTCTTCCAGCTTGTCGCAGAATAGACTCTCATCCCATAAGGAGGCGGCCAGGACCGCATCCTCGCCGCCGAAGCCCGGCGCGGGAAAGCCTTTGCTGGGATCAGGTTCTGGATAATCGAGCTGCGCGACCGCCTTTCCAAAAAGACCCTCGATCTCCTGCCGGCTGATGCCGCCGCAAGAGGCAAATCCCATGCGGCCCTCGGTATAAATCCGCAGTCCGGCGCCTTCGCAGCTCGCCTCCTGCAGGACGTCAACATATCCCTTGCGCATTTCCACGCCCCGTTCCTCGGAACGCGCCAAATAGATTTCGGCCTCCAGATCCGGACCGGCTTGGCGCCGGATCCAATCCAGGGCATCCTGGGCCAAGGTCTGGAGAGAATCCGCGACCGCGGGCATTAATGAGGCACCAGGGCCCTAACGCCCGTATAGAGGAAAAGAAACGCGATGAGAAGGAAAAAAGCGCCCCATTTCTTGCGCTCCAGAGCGATATAGGCGTCATTGAGGAGATAATTGCGCAGGACGCCATTCATTCTTTCGATAAGATCGGGCCGGTATAGATACCCAAGACCCAGAATAAAAGAAATCGCGCCTATGACGATTTTAAATAAGGGGCTCACGGCGCGCTGTTAAACCGGTTCATCGCGGCTTCAAGGCCGCCTGTCTGAACCGTCTTGACGGCCGCCGCCGCCTCGTCAAGAACATCGTGGATCTTTTTTTCCTCTTGCGCGGAAAAGCGGTTCAAGACGAAATCCGTGGAATCCCAACCGGGGGGCTGCGGTCCCACGCCGATGCGAAGACGCGGGATTTCCAGAGTCCCCAAGCCGTCTATGATGGACTGCATGCCTTTCTGGCCCCCGGAGGAGCCGGAGGCGCGCAAACGCAGCCGCCCCAGCGGCAGAGCCACGTCGTCAAAACAGATCAGCATCTCTTCGGGCGCGATTTTGTAGAAGTTTTTGAGGGCGCAAACGCAGCGGCCCGACTCGTTCATATAGGTGAGCGGCTGCGCCAAGATAAGATCGCCCTGGCGCGCGGTGCGGCCCAAACCCGAGAAATCTTTCCACCGGCAATCCTCCGAGGCCAACAGCTCGATGAGCCGAAACCCGACATTGTGCCGCGTGCACTTGTAACGCGCCCCCGGGTTGCCCAGGCCCACGACCAGACGCAGATCGGCCAAAGGATTTTATCTGCCGGCTTCTTTCTTGGGCGCTTCCTTCCCCTTTTCGGGGGCGGCAGCGGCAGGGACCTGCTTGGGCAGAACCTTGCCTTCTTCGTCCTTCTTGCCCTTGGTCGAACTGATTCCCGGTTCAGCAACGGCACCAGCAGCTCCGGCTTCCGGGACAACGGCTGCGGCGACCGCGGGAGCCTCGGCGACCTCTTCCTTAACCTGGGTGATGTGCACCACAATGTGGTCCGGACTATCGAGAACCTCCAGGTCCGGGCTTACGGCAAGCTCCTTGACCAGGATATGGCCCATGATCTCCAGACGCGAAACATCCACGTCGATATGCTGGGGGATCTTGGTGGGCAGCGCGCGAACGGAAAGCGCGCGCAGCTCGTGCTGCATAACGCCGCCGGCCACCTTGACGCCGGGCGCCTCCCCCACGATATTCAAGGGGACCTTGGCCTCGATTTTCCGGCTCAGAGATATTCTCTGAAAATCGGCGTGGACGGGCCGGTCGGTGACCGGGTGCCTCTGCAATTCCTTTATGATGACGGTTTCCTTGGTCTTGCCCACCTGCAGGTGGATGATCGCGTTCAAACCGCCTTTTTTGCGAGCCGCCATTAAATCCTTTTCGGAAAGCGCAACCTGGACCGGAGGCTTGTCGCCGCCGTAAATGACTCCGGGAACTTTCGCGGCGCAACGCAAACCGCTAAGTTCTTTTTTGCTGTTCTTCCCATCTCTTTTTTCAACCGACAGCGTGATTTCTTCCATATCCCCCCCAATTATACGAAAAGGGCGCTGATCGACTTCCCCTCGTGATTGCGGGCGATAGCCTCCCCCATTAAAGGCGCGATCGATAATATCTTGATCTTGCCGCCCTCATGCCGGTGAACCGGGATCGAATCGGTCAGAATCATCTCTTCCAACTCGGATTTCTCGATCAAATCCCGGGCTGCGCCTGAGAGAACCCCGTGCACGCAGGCCGCATAAACCTTAATTGCGCCCTCATTGCGGATTCGGGAGGCTACCTTGGCCAAAGTCCCTCCCGTGTCGATCATGTCGTCGAGTATCAGGGTGGTTTTCCCCTTGACGTCGCCTATGATGTTGTAAACCGAGGCCTCATTGGGCCGGGGACGGCGCTTGTCTACGATGACCAGCTGGGCGCTCATGCGCTTGGCGAAAGCCCGCGCCCGCTCAACCCCGCCGACGTCGGGGGAGACAATCACCAGGTTCTGAAATTTTTTCTCGCGAAAATAATCAAGCAAGATAGGCGTGGCGTAAAGATGATCCACCGGAATGTCGAAAAAACCTTGAATCTGGGCGGCATGCAGGTCCATGGTGATGACGCGGTTTGCGCCCGAAGTGGTGATAAGATTCGCCATCAATTTGGACGAAATGGGCATGCGGGG
>MGUO01000140.1:3367-9586 GCA_001800015.1 Elusimicrobia bacterium RIFCSPHIGHO2_02_FULL_57_9 | reverse complement strand
CGGCATGGCGGGGGGAGAGGGATAAAGCCGTGCAGACAATGATGGTATTGCTCAATACATTGCCGATGATGGGCAGAATTCCCAGGATAAAAGTGGCCGGTACCAGAAAGGGCGCATAAGGGAAGCCCAAAACGATCAGGAATATGGCTGTTAGGACGGTATTGATCGCCGAGATAATGACCTGGGCTCCCAGGACGCGCTCGAAGCTTTGCATGAATCTGGCGGCGTGTTCGTTGAACTCTTTGCGGAAGGCGTCGTAGAGGTTCTCGTGGTATTCCTCTTTTGTTTCATTCATGAAGTGGAGGATGGCGATGAATATCCCAATAAGCACGTGAAAGAATTTTTTGGTCAGGATGCCGCTGGCGTGAGAGATATCGCTGACGTTTTCCTTGACGGCTTCGAGAATCATGTGCCGGAACTCATGAATATTTTCAAAGGGAAGATCGAGCCCGTAGCGCAGGGATATCTCATTGAGAGGGGGGATGACGCGGGCCAGGATATCGGGCAGGGTGGTGATGCTTTGGCGGATGAAGCGCCAGAACATCCAGGCCGCGGCCACCGCGGTAACGGTGAAAATCATCAAAGACAGCCACCGGGCCAGGAAAGGCCGTATGTGGGAGGCCAGTTTGCGGTGAGCGCTGTCAAGAATCGTGTAGGAAAATATTCCGGCCAGAATGGCGGCCCCAAGCTGGAAGGTCGCGGTCGAGACGAGCAAGAGCGCGAAACTGAAATAGGCGACCCAGCGCGATGGCGGCAGGCGGAGCATGGATTCTTCTACATAATAGTATAATAACCGTCAATGTCCCATCGTCATCGCGAAAAAAATACGGATGACCGGCATTGGCTTTTTTTCGCGGTCGCCGGCGCGGCCGCCCTGCAATGGGTGGTCCTGCGCATGGCGGGATATCATCCTCCCCAGCCCTGGACCGCTTTTCCCCCCGGCGTTTGCATTTTAGGCGCCGCTTTTTTGCTGGCCTGGGCTGCCGAGGCCGCCGAGATGGATTTGCCCCAGAACGTTTCCATAGGGATTCTCGCCTTGATCGCGGTCCTGCCTGAATACGCGGTGGACATTTATTTTGCTTGGTCGGCCGGCCAAGATCCTTCTTATACCTCGTATGCCACGGCCAATATGACCGGCGCCAACCGTCTCTTGATCGGCCTGGGCTGGCCGGCTGTGCTGTTGGCCTGCTGGTGGGGCCGGGGCATGCGCGAGATCCGCCTGAGCGAAAATAACGCCTTGGAGCTGGTGACGCTTCTACTGGCCACACTCTATTCCTTCTTTTTGCCGTTCAAAGCCAACCTTTCCGTTTTTGACAGCGCGGTATTCATGGCGCTTTTCGCTTTTTACGCCTACTGTTCGTCCCGGGCTCCGGTGGAAGAACCGGAGCTGGAAGGGCCCGCCCTGCTTATCGCCAATTTACCCAAGACTTCCCGGCGTTTGGCCGTGGGGGCCCTTTTTTTGTTTTCCGCCCTGGCTATTTTCTTATCCGCCGAGCCTTTCGCGGAAGGCATCCTGGAGGCGGGCAGGCATCTTGGAATCGAAGAATTCCTTCTGGTTCAGTGGCTGGCGCCTTTGGCCTCCGAGTCGCCGGAGTTCATCATAGCCATCCTGCTGGCTTTGAAAGGCAAGCCGGCCGTGGGCCTTCGCGCCCTGGTATCCTCCAAGGTGAATCAGTGGACGCTTTTGGTGGGCACGCTGCCGGCGGCCTATAGCCTTTCGGCCGCGAGCCTCTCTCCCATGCCTTTGGACGCGCGCCAGGTGGAGGAGATTTTTCTGACCTCCGCGCAATCGCTGTTTGGAATGGTGGTATTGATGAATCTGAGGTTTTCTTTGGCGGAGGCCTTATCCCTGCTGGTTCTTTTCGCAGCCCAGCTCTTTTTTCCCCAGGCTTCGGTCCGGTATTTTTTCGCCGGCCTTTATCTGCTTATTTCTCTGGCCTTGATCCTGCAGGGCGCTCGGCGGGCGTCCATCTCCGGCCTTTTTTCAAAAGTCCTGAAATCGTAGGCCCCTGGCATGAGCGTCATATTTTTTTTACAATAGAACCCATGATAAATAAAAGATTCCGGTCCATGTTTCTTTTCTTGGCGGGTATTCCGGCCCTCGTTCATTCCAATCCTTACAGCGATTTCGAGTCCCGGGTGAACGCCGCAGCGATCAAGCCCTTCGCCCTCGATCTGGGAGGCTTGCTGGGGGCCTCGTCGTTTCATTCGGGCCGCTCCTTGGGGATGCCAGGCTTTGAGGCGGGGGTGGTCGGCGTGGTTCAGTCTAAACCCGATAGAAACAATCTCATCCTGCGCAACTCCGGCATCGACGCCTTCGGTCTGCCTTTAGTGCGCGGCGCCGTGGGGCTTCCTTTTAATATTGATATCGCGGCTCACGGCATTAAGCTTGAGGGGGCCAGCGTCATCGGCGGCGGTTTGCGCTACGGGATCTTTCAATCCAGCTTGCTGACCCAATTCCTTCCCAGCGTGGGAATTTCCGCCTTCGGCGACAGAGTCACTCACCGGGCTTTCAGAGCCGAGCATTTCGGTTTCAGCGTTTGCGCCGGCTGGGATATTCCCATCATCACCCCGTTTATCGGAGTCGGTTTGGACAGCACGAGAGTGACGGTCAAAGCCGCGACCGCGGCGGGCGTGGTGGGATTCTCGGAAATCGCCAAGGGCTACCGCGCGACGCTGGGAGCCGATGTGACGCCGTTTCCCTTCATGCGCCTGCGTGGTGCCTACCTGCTTCTGCACGGCGTTGTCGGGGGCATGGCCAGCCTGGGCGTGCAGTTCTAAAAAACCAAGAACAGACGCGCGATATACAGTCCTGAAGCGATGGCCAGGATCGCCCCGAGAGCGCCCCTTCCTTAGCCCCTTTTTCCGCCACGCTGCCGGCGACGGCGGCTGAATTGCGCAGAGCGATGACTTTGGCGAGAGTTTCTTTTTCATGCTTCATGTACCCCTCGCAAGCGCCGATCAATTTCGGAATCTCGTCATGCCGCTGCTTGAGCAGCACATCGATATTGCTCCAGGCCTTGAGCGCGTTATTTTTGACCAGCACCAGTCCGTTGTAGATGGTCACCAGGCATGACAGGCCGCCCGCTAGGATGAAGAGCAGCACCCCGAGAATAATAAGCGCAACCATGTTTTCCTCCTGTATCCGCCGCTTTCATATAGCAGAGAGATTTTATTTTCGCAAGGGCCTCGGGCAGTTTTTCTATAATGGAGGTCTCGCCCATGATTACCCTGCGCGCCATCCATAAGTCCTTCGGCCGGCAGGTTCTTTTCGAGCAGGCTTTTTTGCAGGTCAACGAGGGAGACCGCTTCGTCTTGGTCGGCCCCAACGGCGCCGGCAAGTCCACGCTCTTTAAGATGCTGCTCGGCCAAGAGGAGGCCGATTCGGGTGAGTTCTCCATCCGGCACGGCGCGGTGGTGGGCTACCTGCCCCAGGAAAACGCGCCCTGCTCGCAAAAAACGGTGCTGGAAGAGGCTCTAGCCGGGCAGAAGGACCCGGATGGCCGGCAAACGGCCAAAGCCAAAGCTATTCTTATGGGTTTGGGATTCAAGGTTCCTGATTTCGAGCGCAAAATTGAAACTTTGAGCGGCGGCTGGGCCATGCGCGCGGCCCTGGCCGGGCTTTTGACGCGCGAGCCCGACCTTTTGCTGCTGGATGAGCCTACCAACCATTTGGATATAGACTCCCTCTTTTGGCTGCAAAAATATCTGCGGTCCTACCCTGGGGCGGTATTTCTCATCTCGCATGACCGGGCGTTCATCAACGCGGTGTGTCGCGCCATTGTCAGCGTGCAGGACAAAACCCTGAAGGTTTATCACGGCGATTATGAATTCTTCTTGCATGAACGGGAGGCCGAGCGCGCGCGCCTGGAGTCGGCTTGGAAAAGGCAGCGGGAAGAAATCGAGAAAATGCAGGATTTTATCGACCGCAACCGGGCGCGCGCTTCCACGGCCAACCGCGCGCAAAGCATGATCAAGCGGCTGGAAAAACTTGAGCGCATCCAGCTTCCCCAAGAATTAAAAACGGTCAAAATGCGTTTTCCCCAGCCCCGGCGGGTGGGCGTGCAGGTGCTTTCCCTTAAGAATGTTTTTAAGACCTACGGCGACGTGAGGGTTTACCAGGGCCTGGATTTTGAGCTGGAGCGGGGCTGGAAAATGGCTTTCGTGGGCCATAACGGCGCGGGCAAGTCGACCCTGTTAAAAATGCTGGCCGGGGTCATTGCTATCGACTCCGGACAAAGGATCGTGGGCAACGGCATCAAGGTCGGGTATTTCTCCCAGCATCGCGAAGGCCAATTCGATCTGAAAAAGACGGTTCTGCAGGAAGCCTTGAGCAACGACCGGATGAATCCGGAGCTGATGGCGCGCACCGTGCTGGGCACGTTTTTGTTTCCCGGCGATTCGGTGCATAAAAAAATCTCGGTTTTAAGCGGCGGGGAAAAAAGCCGTTTGGGCTTGGCCAAGCTTTTGCTCGATCCGCCCAATGTCCTTTTGATGGATGAGCCTACGATTCACCTGGACATGGCCAGCGTGGACGCCTTGATCGGGACTTTGCGCGGGTTTGAAGGGACGATTTGCTGTATCAGCCACGATCTTTATTTCTTAAACGTCCTGGCCGATCATGTCGTCCACATCGATCAAGGCAAGATCACGGTCTATCCGGGCAATTACGAGTACTTCAAAAGCCGCCAGGCCCGGTGGCATGAGGAAAATCCGCAGGCCGTAGATATTCCCGTCGCTGGGAAAGAAGCCAAGCGTCCGCCCAAAAATCTAGACGCGCGCCGGCGCGAGAAACGTGATACCAGGTTGTTAACCGAACTGGAGACTCTCCATGCCGAATTGGAGAAGCTGGCCGCGCAGTTGGCCGATCCCGCCCTATACGTGGATTACAAGAAGGTCCAGGACGTGGGCGAGAAAATGGAGCGGGTGCAGGAACAAATTCAAGCCAAGGAAGGCGAACTCGGGAGCTGAGTTAGTTTAGCATGGATGGAATGAAAGCCTGTTTTAGGCGGAGATTAAAACCGAGGCGCGGCCCAGGCCCTGCACGAAGACCTCGACCCGGCTGCCCGGTTCAATGGGCACGGCCCTGGTGGCGGCTCCCGCCAGAACCATGCTTCCTTTCTTAAGATATAAGCCGCGGCTGTCCAACATGGCGCAGAGCTCGGCCAATGCGCGGGCTGGATTGCCGAAGATATCGTCGGAAGAGCCGGTTTCAACCGCTTCTCCGTTGACAAAGAGGGTGAGAGGCATTTTTTTTATGGTTTTTTGCCCATCGATCTTGGCCCAAGGGCCCAGCACGAAGGCGCAGGAAGAGCAGTTATCCGCGATGACGTCAGGAAGGCTGAATTTAAAATCGCTGTAGCGCGAATCCACGATTTCCAGCGCGGCGTAGACCCCGGAGCAAGCGGCCAGGGCCGTATCCATGCTTATCTTGCCGCGCAAATCCTGGGCAATGAAGAAGCCGATTTCAGGCTCTATCCAAGGATGAATGCCGCGGCCTCGCTCAAGGGAAAAAATGCCCTGGTCGGGGACTTGCATCGTGTCGAGCAGCATCCCGTAAATCGGGGAATTGACGCCCATCTGTTTCATTTTCGACGCGGAGGTCAGCCCCATTTTCAAGCCGATAATTTTTTCCTTTTGGGCCAGGCGCAGATTGACGCCCTCATCCTGGATGGCGTAGGCATCGTTTAGATTCAAGCCCGGGTAGCGGCGGGAAAGCTGTTCCATTTCCAGCCTCTCTATGCGGGCGAAATCCAAATCCAGGGCCGCCTGCCTGATTTGATCCGTAGAAAGGGAGAATCCTTCTCTAGCCGGCATAGATTATCCTGGTATTATACATTGCATGACTGAAGGTTTCGTAAAGGTCGTTAAGCGCCGGGCGCTTGAGCCGCGGCTTTGTTGAAGTCGTTTTCCTGCAGCAGGCCGATGGTGCCGTATTCGCCGTCATAGCCGGGGCCTGGCCCCGGCGCATGCGTCCTAGGGCCAAGAGCCAGAAGCTCCAAGCCCACTGCTTCCAGGCCTCTGATGTCCAATTCCCCAAGAATAGAGAGCTTGCTGCCGAATTCGCCCGGCAGGAGAGGGGGATGGCGGCATCCGCGGCCCGTGCTAAATCAGGCTTTAGGGCGAAAAGCCCTGGTTCGGCGGGGACCAGCTTTTCCCTAAGCTCGGCAAACCAGGCTGGAGGGGTAAAATCGCCGGTAGCCAGCACGGTAATGCCCT
>MGUO01000140.1:3014-3353 GCA_001800015.1 Elusimicrobia bacterium RIFCSPHIGHO2_02_FULL_57_9 | reverse complement strand
GATAGAGGGTTTCCGGCCTTAAAAGCTTGCTGCAGGCCCGGGAAAGATAGGAGTGAATATGCAAATCAGCGAAGAATTTCATGGCAATTGCCCTATTTGAGCATATTAGGGAGCTATCGACGATAAAAGTGCGAATTAATTGTTACGGGTGTTGAAAGACCCCTTGAAATTCCAGTGGCGAGGGGTTATATATAGTGGCCATGACCTTTACCAAATTTTTACTTTTGGCCCGGAGGAAATCTCTCATGAGATTAATCCCGATTCTCGCCCTGGTCTTAACGGCTGTTCCCATGATCGGCCATGCCGAAGAATACGATTTAATTAAGGGCTTGGATAAGG
>MGUO01000140.1:0-2974 GCA_001800015.1 Elusimicrobia bacterium RIFCSPHIGHO2_02_FULL_57_9 | reverse complement strand
AGAAGATTTCTGTTTAAAGGCCTAACGCCTTAAAGCGGCGCGGGAGGTGCTGCCTGGCTGGGCTATGTCACCTCCCGCGCCGCCGCATAATCAAACTTCCTGAATGAAACGTCGAACGCCCGGCTTTTCCGTCGCGCCGGCGCTGCTGCTGGCGGCCTTGGCGGGTTGTGCCATTGCTGGAGCGGGCAAGGACGCTCCTGAGGAGGGGGTTTATAGCCTATTTTACGCGGCCCCTTATGATAAGGTCATGCAGGCCGCCCTGAGGACCATTCCCAAGTTGGGGTTGGAACTCAGGGACCAATACCTGGAACGGGGTTGTTTGCGCGGCGTTCGCGAAGCCAGGCCGGGGGAAGGTTCCATAGATATGGAATTTTGCCTTGAAAAAGCGGGTCCGAAAAAGACCTGGGTGCGGGTGCACGAGGATAACTCCTCCTGGGGCGCATCAGGCTGGAGCGGCCGTTTTTTCGAGTTCTTGACCTTGGAGTTGAAGCCTTAAGGGTAAGAAAAGCTCGAAGCGGGCCCCTCCCCCGGGTTTGTTTCCAGCGGCAAGCCGTCCCTCATGTTGCGTGGCTATTTCCACCCAGCCTAAAATGGTCATAAAAGTATTGTTGAGATCATGGGCAAGGCTTGAGCTCATAAGCCCGGCCTCGGCCAGGTTCAGCGTTAAAAGCGCCAGGAACAGATAGAGAATATAGGGATAGGAGAGGTTGGGATTATCCCTCCAGAGATAGGCCATCGCCGCCATGAAGAGGCAAAAGACGGTTTCGTATTTATTCGCCAGGCTTTTATTGGTGTCCATAAGTTGCAGTAAGAATAGCCGAAAGCCTTGATAAAACGTTTAAATACGGCTTAATAAATTCTTAATCATAAACCCTGGACAGTTTCACCGGGACCTGTTATGCTAAGCCCTATGGGCTTAGACAAACCCATTTGGTATCGATATACCTTCATTTTGGATAACGGAAGCAAGAAGGTATTTGAGGTTCAGCTGGATTCTAAAACCCTCAACATTATCCCGAAAACGAACGGAGAGCCTCCGATATGGGCAAGATTGGACTATTCCCCTTGCGATCATTGTCCCTTAAATCCCGCGAAGAACGAGAAGTATTGTCCCATCGCCGTCAATATGGCTCCTGTGGTGGAGTCTTTCAAAGATATCGTCTCTTGTCAAACCACGGATGTGCTGATGGAGTCGGAGGAAAGAAACGTTTTTAAAAAGAAGGTGGCCGTGCAGACCGCCCTGTACCCCCTGATGGGCATTTATATGTCGGCCAGCGGTTGTCCCAGCATGGAGAAATTAAAACCCCTTGTGCGCTACCATTTGCCTTTTTCGAGCGTGGAAGAGACCGTTTACCGCGTCGTCAGCATGTATGTGCTGGCTCAATACATCCGCATGAGGGGCGGGCTTGATCCCGATTGGGAGCTCGGGGGCATCGGCCGGCTCTACGATCAGATTAAACAAGTCAACAAGAGCTTCTGCGCCAGGTTGCAAAAGGCCGTGGATAAGGACGCCCTGGTCAACGCCGTGGTGATTCTGGACGCTTTCGCCTCCCTCATCAAAAGTCCCGGCCAAAAAAGCGTGGATATGCTGCGCCAGCTTTTCACCCCCTACCTGAAAGAAGAAAGAAGCCAATCCGGGAGCGCTAAAGATGGCCGCGTTTCTTGAGGATATTCGCGAACGCCTAAAAAATACGGCGGAATCGCTGTCGGCCAGGCGCAGGAAGATCTTCTTGTTATGTCTCGCCTTTTTGGCGGGACTCTTCTGCCTTTCAGCGACTTGGATAAGCCTCAACAGTTTCAAGCGTCTGGATACGGAGAGCGCCTACCTGCTCGGCAATTTTCCGGATCTGGCTAAAGACCCCAAATGGCGGCAAGTCCAACGTACGCGCCGCATACTGTTTCCCTTCGTCATGCTTTCGGGAGTGTTAGGCGCCTTTCTCGTGGTCGGCTCGCCTATTGTCTATTGGCATTACCGCGACGATTAGCTTTCTACTTGGAGGAATGCTGCCTGAATAAACCCAGCCTGCGTGAGCTTGTCCTGTATTTTCTTAAATTGGGCGCCACGGGCTTCGGCGGGCCTATCGCCTTGATCGGCTACATGGAGCGCGATCTGGTGGAAAAGCGCGGCTGGTTTTCCACGAAAGAATACAAGCAGGGCTTGGCCCTTTCCCAACTGGCGCCGGGACCGGTGGCCGCCCAGCTGGCGATTTACCTGGGTCATGTTCACAGCGGTGCGCTTGGCGCTACGGCGATCGGCCTGGCGTTTACCCTGCCTTCGTTCGTAATCGTGGTATCCCTGGCTGCGGCCTATGTCCATTGTGGAGGCCTGCCGTGGGTGCATGCCGTTTTTTACGGGGTTGGGGCTGCTGTGATGGCCATTATGCTGCGCTCCGCTTATCATTTAACCCGAAGCACCATGGACAAGCGCAGGTTTTTGTGGGCGGTTTACGCCCTTCTGGCGGTAGTCACGGCCGTGTGGCAGTCGGAGATCGGCTGGCTTTTCGTGTTCTCCGGCGTGGCGGCGCTCTTTCTTTACGCTCCCCCGCGCGCTCTGGCCCTGCGCTCCCTGGCGCCCCTGCCCTTGCTGGGCCTGATGGCTCCCCAGGGCTTGCCGCCTGTCTCGGCGAGCGTCCTGGGTCAGATTTTCCTGTTCTTCGCCAAGGCGGGGACTCTCATTTTCGGCAGCGGGCTGGTGATCGTGCCCTTTCTTTACGGCGGGGTGGTGCGCGAGTTTCACTGGCTCAATGACAGGCAATTTTTAGACGCCGTCGCCGTGGCGATGATTACACCGGGTCCCGTCGCCATCACCGTGGCCTTTATCGGCTATCTGGTGGCCGGCCTGGCGGGCTCGAGCGCGGCCGCTTTGGGAATGTTTCTGCCCGTGTATCTTTTCGTCGTAGTTCCAGCGGCGTGGTTCCGCAAGCACGGCAGCAACCCGCAGATCGAGGCTTTCGTGGATGGAGTGACGGCCGCG
>MGUO01000139.1:1505-2683 GCA_001800015.1 Elusimicrobia bacterium RIFCSPHIGHO2_02_FULL_57_9 | reverse complement strand
GGTTGCAGGAGCCGATGGCAGTGCAGAGGTCGGAGCGATTTATCTTTGCAACTTTAGCTGCGACGAATTGGCTGTCGATGTACAGGTGCACGCCGATGGATGTCGTGGGGGCGTCTTTGTCTTGCGCCCAGCCGCTGACCGCAGCGCAGGTGGCAAGATCGACGTAGCCGTATGTGGAGGGATTGGTGGGGACAGGTGTGTAGTGCCACCACAGATCCGCATAATGCCCTGCGCCTACAGGGATTGTTACCGTTGCCGAATCGCCAGGAGTGGGTACGCTAAGGTGTTCGGGACACGTGACACTGTCTATGCAGAGGGTGTAGCCGATGGAGTAGCCGGATACTGGTGGGACAGAAACGGTGTATGTCGCTCCTGCGGGAGTGCTGATGAAATAGGGGTTTGCTGCGCTGGTGCCGACGCCAGTTACCGTGACGGGTTGTGTCGCATTCGGTCCATCAGTTGGGACTTTGTATCCTTGGATGGTGGCCGTGCCTTTGATTTCCGTAATATTGACGGAGGCCGAAACGGTCTGGCCATTCGTACCGACGCATTGCATGGTGTAATCGCCGATGAGACCAGTGGTGCCGCTGCCAGCCGCGTTTGGCGTGACACCGAATGAACCTTCCTCGCCTGTAATGCTGTGTTTGTAATAAATCGTACAACTATTGACGTTACTTGAGCTCCAGTTGAGGGCGTAGAGATCGCCGTTGTAGATGGAAAGTGCACTGACGCCGTTCGCGTCGAGCGAAAGGCTTGGCGTACACGCGTTGGGCAAAATCGACGCGTCGCAATCTCCGGGGAGGAGTTTATCGGGCCATTCGTAGATATGATATTTCGCCTGATCATTGTTCGATCCGGCCACACCGTCATGGTAGATGCCGCCGAAGAGAACGGTCTTGCCGTCCGTGGAGCGATAGGTAAAGCGATTGTACTCCTGTGCCCAGGTCGGAATGCCAGTGAAATCTTTGATCACCTCAAACGTGCCTAGGGGGTTATCCGACTGCGCAAAGAACATGCGGTAACAATTCGGGATCGGGTTCGGATTCCATGGCGCGGCGCCCAAGGGAGAGGCGCAGCTCGGCGGATCCCAGCCGGGAGCGAAGCCGCCTGTCGCAATAAGTCGGTTGTTGTAGCTCACAATGCCAAACATGTCCGCATTCGGTATAACCTCCACCGAC
>MGUO01000139.1:0-1481 GCA_001800015.1 Elusimicrobia bacterium RIFCSPHIGHO2_02_FULL_57_9 | reverse complement strand
TTGAAATGCGTGCGGGCATCAGACGTAGCAAATCCTAGATAATTGATCGACGATGGATCAATCGTCGCGACGCTCCAATAGAGGTAGAGCTGCCCGCCATGAACGACGAGCTTCGGATCACTTGCTGAGTGGTAGTACGTTTGCCCTGGGTGATGAGGGTCAGCGGCATTTGGATAGGTATCGATAGCAACAACGGAGATGCGAGACGCGTCAACGCTGAGCGTACCGACCGTTGCGTTCCACAACAAAGGTCCCATACACGTTGCAGCGCCGCCCGTAATGCCACTGCCCGCACACTCAAACGCGATCCAGTATTCACCTTGGAATGGAGCGATGTATGGGTCGTAGGCTGTGGTGACTGTGTATGCACCGCCCTCGATAGAAACGGGAGACGAAGTATCGAGCGCTTTGTAGAGATAGGTGACCTGATTGGTATTCCAATCCATATTCACAACGCTCAGCGACCACGCACCCTCACCTGATGGACAGCCACCATTCAAGAGATCGTTGTACATGATTCGCCCGATCATCAGGGAGCCCAGATTCGGTGTGCTTGCGTAGCCGACTGCATTACACCCGGGCAGATAAAAAGGTTTCCCCTGGGCGAATACCGAGGGCATATAGGGCCATGAGTATCGCGGTGTTTGCGCCGCCGTATTTGATGCCCACATAACTTCCCTATTACTGCTTGCGTACACGACTAAATTTCCATCGTCCTGTATGTCAAGATAGCCAGCCTGCCCATACGCGCCACCTTGTGAACCTGACGCCCAAAGCGGGGTCGAACCGTTGTAGAGCACGAGATTGCCGTCGCCTTGCATAGCGAAGGCCGTCGCGCTTTGCCCAGCTGTATTCGTGCTCCAGAGTGCGTTCGCCGCAGTCAGGTTGGTGCCGACATACAAAACCACGTTGCCATCTGTCTGAAAATAAAGCGTGTAGGCGCCGTTGCAAGAAACGATTGACTGGCCTGGTGTGAGAGACTCTCCCGATGCGAGGGTGCCGCATCCCGCACTGGAAGAGAAGACGGCGGCTGTTTGGTTGCGGCCTCCTCCAGTTGGCACCATCCCCGAAAACACAACAAAAACAACAAACACAGCGAGTGCAATGCCTCCGAACTTTTTGATATTGAGATTGAGCATAACTATTTGGTGCACTGCCACGAGGTAGTGCAGCCCTTGATAGTATCTCGCACCTCTTTCCACGTGCCAGTACAGGATTTGCCAATCGGAAGCGGTACTTGTGGGCAGTTGGGATTTTTCAGTATGGGGACCACATGAGCTTTGACTGTAGCCGGAGATACGGATCCGGTGCAGAGAGCGGCGATGGCTGCCTGAGTTCTTTTGCCAACGAAACCAAAGCCAGTAGTAGCTGCAGTGCCGGAGGTTGCGATGTTTCTGGCCTTTTGGAGTGTCTGGACTCCCCGCTCGGTAAGTGGACCGAAGTAGCCTGTTGCGGAGTCGGCGCTCAATACTCCCTGCGTG
>MGUO01000138.1:27900-55167 GCA_001800015.1 Elusimicrobia bacterium RIFCSPHIGHO2_02_FULL_57_9 | reverse complement strand
CCACCCTCGAAGAGGTATTGTACGCCGGAACCGGACATTTCTATTCTCGCTAAACAGGACATATCAAATCTCGCGCGACAGATTGCGACAGGGGTACGAATATTAATGGTTTTTTGTTTTTGAAATTTTGACTCGCAAAGCGAGTCAAAATCGCGCGCCCAAAGCGCGCAAACACTCGTTACCAGCGCGCCGAGCAGCGGCGGACAGAGAGCACCTCATCGAGGAGCTCTTTCTGTCGTTCTCGGGACAAACCCAGGCGGGCGGCCGATTCCTTGGAGAATATCCTATCTACGGTCTGCAAATTGTAGTTCCCCGCTCCAGCGAATACATGATAGATCAAACGGTTGGCATAGCCGATGCCCTGGTTGTAGGCCGCCACGGCCGTTAGCCAGGCCTTCTGCTCATCCTCCACCTCCTTGAGGCGCCGGTAT
The DNA here is from genome assembly GCA_001800015.1 of Elusimicrobia bacterium RIFCSPHIGHO2_02_FULL_57_9. GTDB lineage: Bacteria > Elusimicrobiota > Elusimicrobia > UBA1565 > UBA9628 > O2-02-FULL-57-9. Next base: position 54,736 of record MGUO01000138.1, on the reverse strand, counting down.
CTGAGGTCCGAGAGATAGGCGGCGGCCAGGCCGAAATTGGTCTGGAGATTATAAATGTGTCCTGCCTCGTATTTGCGGCTCCGGATGAGCTCTCGGCGCTCCTTCTCTTTTTCGGCGATTATCGCTGGGTCGGCTTTGGCTTGGCGCAGCAGCTGTATATCCCTAGTCAGGGTGTCCACCTTTTGCGCCCCTTCCAGGCTCTCGGGCAGGCGCGCGCCCAGTTCCCTGGCGTAGTCCTCGGCCGCGGCCAGCAGCGCAGGGTCGGAGCGCAGGCGCGAAAGGGTCTCCAAGACGGCCGGGTTCGTCATCTGGCCGATCCCCTTGGCCGTCGTCGTCCAGGCCGTGGCCAACGGGTTAAAGCTGGATTCGCGGAAGGTCAGGCAGAGAACGATAGCGGGCGGGATGCGGAAAGCCTTGGCCGCGGCGCGGGCGGCAAGCGCCAGATTGCGGATATCGGCGTTGGTCAAGCCGCTCTGGGAGCCGGGGGAAAGCCGCACCCCTTGGGCCACGAAATGGGCAACTAGGGCCTCGCGGTCCTTGAACGGTCCGGAATCGACCCTCGGGGCATTAAGAATCTCCTGCAGCAGCTCGGCCTCCGCGGGGGAGAGCTTGCGCGACAGGGCCGGATACTCGGCGGCCGTGGCGGCCAAGCATAGCCATAGAAAGGCAAAAATGACCTGCATAACAATAAGTCTAGCCTGAACGATTTATTTCCGCCTGGGCCTAAGGGCCCAACGGCGTCTAGGTCGGGAGGCACCGCCTGCCAATACACGCAAGTCACGCAAAAGTTGTTATCATAGGGTCCTATGCCCACCGCTAAAATCAGGCTGTTTGCAGCGATATTATTCCTCGCGGCAACCCCGGCAATATCCGCCGGCTGGGGCCCCGAGCTCCCGCAGCCCTTGCCTGTGCCCTTGGCCGGGGATTTGATGGGCACCACCATCCATCGCCTCTCCAACGGCCTGACGATTTATCTCAGTCCCAATCCGCAACGGCCGCGCATCGCGGCCTGGATCGCCGCCCGCGTGGGAAGCAAGCATGACCCCGCGGATAATACGGGAACGGCGCATTACCTGGAGCATATGTTGTTTAAGGGCTCGCAATCGCTGGGAACTCTTGATTATGCCGGGGAAAAGCCGCATTTAGACCGCATCGTGCAGCTTTACGAACTCCGCTTCAATACCAAGGACCCGGCCGAGCGAACGCGCCTATACAAAGAAATTGACGCCGAGAATATCAAAGCGACACGCTACGAAATTCCCAATGAGCTTGATAAAATCTACCGGCAGCTGGGAATCCAGGGCCTTAACGCTTTCACTTCGAATGAGCAGACGGTTTACACCTGCGACCTGCCCTCCAATCGCTTGGAAGCCTGGGCCAAGGTGGAAGCCGACCGCTTCGCCCGCCCCGTTTTCCGGCTGTTTCAAAGCGAGCTGGAAGCGGTCTACGAGGAAAAGAACCAGTCCTTTGACAATCCCGAGAGGGTTTTATGGGAAGCCTTGAACAAAAAGCTCTACAAATTTCATCCTTACGGCCGGCAGACCACGTTGGGCTCTATCGAACATCTCAAAAATCCCTCCCTGGCCAAGATGTACGAATATTATCGCCGCCACTATAACCCTAATAACATGGCCATCGCCCTTTCCGGCGACTTTAACCGGGGAAAAACCCTGGCCTTGCTGACAAAACATTTTGGGTCCTGGCAGCCGAAGGCTTTGCCGGAGGCCAAAACTTGGCCCTTGCCCAAACCAAAAGGCCCGGAGCGCGTCGAGGTTAAATACGAGTCGGAGGAAAAAGTCATCATCGCCTGGCCCACGGCGGCCTCAAACCATCCCGATGCCGACACCTTGTCCGTCATGGACATGATCATGGACAACGCGGCTTCGGGCATCATCAATCTGACCCTGAACCAAGCCCAGAAGGTGAAGGCCGCCGGCAGCAGCCCGGCTTTCTTCAACGACGCCGGGCATTGGTATGTCTGGGCCCTTCCCAAAAGAGGCCAGACCCTGGAGCAGGCCTCCGGCCTGCTTCTGGAGGCCGTGGAAAAGCTTAAGGCCGGCGAATTCACGGATGAGGATATACGCGCCGTGATCACGAATTTCGAAGTCAGCGAAAAGTACCGCTTGGAATCCGATGAGGCCCGCGTGTCGACGATGATCGACTCTTTCGTCAGCTTCGAGCCCTGGAGCCGGACTGTGGGCCGCATGGACCGTCTGCGCCGGGTCGCCAAGCAGGATGTGCTGCGGGTGGCGCGTCGATATTTAGGAAACGGGCGGGTCACGGCTTTGCGGCGCAACGCCAAGCCCGAACTGCCCAGCATCGGCAAACCCGCTTTCACGAAAATAGATATTGATGAAAAGCGCCGCTCTCGCTTCGCCGAGCGAATCCTAAGCCTTCCCGCGATCGCGCCGGAACCGAAATGGCTGGTTGAAGGCCGCGATTACACGATAACCCCGCTGCCGGCCGGCAAGATTATCTCAAGCCCTAACCCGGTCAACGATTTGTTCTCTTTGAGCTTCGAGTTTAAACGCGGCAGCCTCCATGAGCGCAATCTGTGCGCCGCCCTAAGCCTGCTCGATCTTTCCGGTGCCGAAGGCATGAGCGCCGAGGAGTATAAAAAGAAACTGTTCGGACTGGGGACCAGCGTCAGCTACGGCTGCGGCGAGCAAGGCTCCCAAGTCTCCGTCAGCGGGCTCGACAAGAACCTGTGGCCCTCCCTGGAGCTGCTGTTCGACCGCTTCGAGTCCCCGCAAATCGCCCCGGACACTCTCAAGAAAATGGTGGATGTTGCCATCGGGACCCATCAAGACAACAAGAAAAACCCCGGCTCCATCGCCAATGCCCTGGGAGAGTTCGCCCGGCGCGGCAAGGAAAGTTCCGTGCTCAAGGAACTGACGGACCAGGAACTGCTTAATCTTAAAACCGGGCCCCTGCGCAAAATCATAAACGGCGTCTTCGGCTATCAGCATCGCATCGCCTATGTGGGCAACCGGCAGCCCGGCGAGATCGCTCGGCTGCTTCATGCCGGCAAAAAATACAAGGCGGCTCACGAGCGCAAGCCCTTAAGCTTCCAAAAGCCGGCGCGGCCCAAGATTTATTTCACCCACCGCGACATGGTGCAATCCCAGGCCGGAATTTTCGCGGCTGATGAAAAAGTCGACCCCGCGAAAATAGTCGATTACATTTATTACGGCGATTATATGGGCGGCGACATGAGCGCGGTGATATTCCAGGAAATACGCGAAACCAGGGCTTTAGCCTACGGCGCTTGGGGCGGGTACGATTACGGAGGTTTTAAAGGGGACGAAAACCAGCTCTACGGCGGCTTAAGCTGCCAGGCGGATAAAACCACGGAGGCCGTTTCTTTGCTGCGCGATCTCTTGCGCTCGCCTCCTTTCTCCGAAAAGCGCTTCGCGCAAACGGCCAAGTCAATCGAGGAGTATTACCGCACCAATCCCGCCCATTTCCGCGGCATTCCCGGCGCCCTGTTTTCCTGGGAAGATCTGGGCCTGCCTCCCGGCGACCCGCGGCCTGAGAGATTCGCCAAGGCGCTCAAGTACAAACTGGACGATTTAAAGTCCTTCGCCTCGCGCTTCAAGGACAAGACCATGACCATCCATATTTTAGGCCACCGGGATCGCGCCGGCCTGGAATCGCTTAAAGCCCTGGGAGATTTTGAAGAGAAGAAGCTTGTGGAAATATTCCCCTACTAATGGGGAAATTCCAGTTCCCGCAGCATCCGGGCGATACCGGGCTCGCTGGGGAAATGCCTAACAGCCGCCTTGAGAATCCTGCGCGCCTGATCCCTGCGGCCGCGGCCGATCAGCCACTCGCAGAGCGCCTCGGCTTCCCCGTACATCCTAAAACCAAGCAGCGAAGATAAAAGATCGTTGGTATAATGCCGCGGCTCGGCGTCCTCCAAACTGCAGGCAAAACGCAGGACCTGGAGAAAATGCCGGCAGGCCATCCAAACATCGCCCTGAGAATTGGGCGGCATCCTCACCAGTTTTCGCGTATCATCGGCCCGGAAATGGCCGGCTTCCGGCAGGCACAAAAGCTTGCCCTGAGGTCCATGGGGGGCGACGCTGACCGAGCCGAAGGCCGCGCGCGAGCTTAAGGGGAGAACGACATGGGTCACGGGCAAATCGTAAATCTCGGGGCCCTCCGGAGGCAACGCTCCCTCGGCGAGGATTCTTACCTCGGACCAAGGCAGGCTGACCGAACAATTTTCGTCAAGGTACAGCCTTATGCCGGCGAAACATTTCACCCCGTTCATCAGGGAAAAAACCGTCCCGGGTTTATGTTCCATCCATAAAAACTCCTTGCCCGGCGTCGGGGCCATATTTCTGGCGGCGACATAGTCCGCCACCGCGTCGCGCGCGGGAAACACCGGCACCCAGATCCCCCCCAGCTCGGGGTCCTTGTCGACCCAAATGGGGAAAGTTTCATCGGGATGGGAAACGCGCAGGACCTGCTCCTGGCGAATCGGCGCGTCTAAGGTCAGCAGGAACGTCTCGGAGCGCAAAAGCTCGCGGTAAAGAGGCGTGCGGGTCTGCCGCGGATGATCGGCCGCCCGACGTATCAAATGCTCCAGGGTTTCAACCATAATATCAGGCCCAGCTTAGCCCCGGGCGGCTTAACTGTCAAGACCCAAAAATACATAGGTCGGGGCGCAAGGGTCTTATGATATAATTCCGGCGTGGCGTCGCGTTACTGGCTTTTCTTATTTTGCTTAAATCTGGCCGCCTGCCTAAACCGCCCCTCCCTGCTCTTGGCCCAGGTCAAAGCCGGAATAGACGTCCTTGAGGAAAACGGCTTTCACGAGTTAAAAGGAAAGAAATTCGGCCTGCTGACCAATCAGACCGGCGTGGACCGGAAAGGCCGCCATGTCATCGAGTTATTGGCCCGCGCCCCTGAGACGGAACTGGTCTGCGTTTTCGCGCCGGAGCACGGATTTCTCGGCGGCAGCGAGAATGAGCGGATAGAAGACGGGGTGCTTGACGCCGGCGGCCACAAGATTCCGGTTTACAGCCTTTATAATCCCGGAATGGAAGGCAAGAAGCCCAAACAGGAGCAGCTCAGGGATATAGACGCCCTGGTCTTTGACATCCAGGATATTGGAGCTCGCTTCTACACCTATTTAGCTTCCATGGCTTTGGCCATGGAAGCGGCTCAGGAAAAGGGCATTGAGTTCATTGTCTTAGACCGCCCCAATCCCATCAGCGGCGCCATTCTGGAAGGGCCGATTTTGGAAGGCTATCAAGAGCACCGTAAAACGAAACTCACCGCTTACTTCCCCATCCCGGTGCGCCACGGCATGACCGCGGGCGAGATCGCCAAATTTTACGCCGCTGAAATAGGCTATGAGCGGTTGACCGTGATTAAAGCCGCGGGCTGGGCCCGCGGCATGTGGTACGATCAAACCGGGCTTTCCCGCTGGTGGGATGATACAAGAAGGCGCCCCTCTCCCAATATTCCGAATCTCGAGGCTGCCATCCTTTACCCGGGCATAGGACTTTTCGAGCCATCAAATTTGTCCGTGGGCCGCGGGGTGGACGGCTCTCAATTTCAATTGATCGGAGCTCCCTGGCTGGACTCGCCCGCGGTCGTGGACTTGCTTAGGGCCGCTTCTCCCGACGGGGCGTCCTTCTCGGCCGAGGATTTCACCCCCGGCGTGAATAAATACTATCCCTACTACGGCCAGCGCTGCCACGGCATCCGCATTGCCATCACGGACCGGGAACAATTGCGGCCCATGGCGGTTTTCCTGGCTTTGACCAGGGCGATGCGCAAGGTCCACGGCGACAAGCTCGCCTGGAAGGGAAGCGGCCCGGCGGTCATGACCGGGCTGAAGGATTTCAACGCGCTTTACCGCAAGCATCCCGGCATGGAGGGCTTTCAGGAACTCTTCGACCGGGGAGCTAGGGATTTCGAGCAGATCAGGAAGCCTTACCTGCTTTACTAAGCTCGCCTTCGAACTGAGGCGCCAGCCAGCGGGCCGTCACGAACGTGCCCGCCGTCCCGATCACCACCAGCCAGTTCCAGGAAAAAGGCAAAAGCCCGATCTGGGACAAATAAAGCAAGATCGCGTTAAGTCCGCCTATTGCGGACATGGCGACGGCATTGGCCTTGTCCGCTTTGACCCTGGTGAACAAGCCCAACAAGAATATGCCCAGCAGCGGGCCGAAAGCGACCCCCCCGATCTGAAAGGCCAGCCAAAGAAAACGGCCCCGCGCGATGAAGAAATAGGCCAGCGCCCCCAGAATCAAGGCGAAAATAACGGACAGCGCCCGCGCCAGATTCAGCTCGGTGATTTCGCTTGAACCCCGATCGGTATCGCGATCGGGACGCAAAGGCCGGTATAAGTCCGTTAAGAATACCGCGCCCATGGAAGTTAAGGGCAGATCGATAACCGACAGGACAAAAGCCGTTAATATCAAGCCTCGCAACAGCGCCGGCATCACCGTCGCCGTGAAATGCGGATAAATATTCTCGAAGCGCGCGGGCAGCGACATGCCGGTATTAACCCGGTAAAAAGCGAAAAGGCCCGTGCCGATGGACAGAAATAGGATTAAAATCAGGAAACTGCCCGGGATGCTGAAAAGAACGGCCTTCTGGCTTTCCCGGCGATCCTTCACGATGAAAAGCTTCTGCATCATTTCGTGATCGGCGCCTATGGCGGCCAACGCGACAAAAAACCCGCTGATCACCGCCGGCAGCGCCGAGGAATTAAAAAATTGCAGCTTGCCGGTTTCCAAGGAAATGTCCCAGATGCCCTCAAGGCCCCCGTCCACGCGGCCGCAGATAAAAGCCAGGGTGGCCGCTGCTGCTGCGGCGACGACCAAGGTTTGCATCACCCCGGCCCAGGCCGCGGCTTCGACACCGCCATAGCCGACATAAAGGAGGGCCAGCAGCACCAAGATCAGCAGCATTGAATTCATCGGCCAGCCCATAAGCTGGCCGATAGCCGCCGCCGCCGCGGTCAGACGCACCGCCGAGGCGGGAAAGCGAAAGAGAAAGAAAAATCCCGCGGCGGCGTAGCGGGTTTTCTCGCCGAAGCGCCGGCGCAGATATTCATAGATGGTCGTGCCGGGCGTCTGATAAAAAACGGGAATAAAAAAATAGGCCACGCAGACCCGGGCGGCGGCCGAGCCTATGAAATACTGCAGCGCGCTCCAATCTTCGCGAAAAGAGCTGGCCGCAACGGCCATGACGGTTAGGATGGATATCTCGGTGGCCATCAGGGATAAGCAGGCGACCAGCCAGGGAATGCGCCGGCCGGCCAAGAAATAGTCGTTCGTGTTTTTGTGCCTTTTACCGAAAAAAAAGGCCATGTAAAGCGTCAAGCCCAGAACGATGATCAGCAGGCTATAGTCGAGAGCGCTCATGAGGGCGCAGCCCTTACAGGGTTAACCCAACCGGCATGCGTCCGGTGACCTTGATGCGCCCGGCCAGAGCGCGGGCCGCGGCTTTTTGAGCGGGCTCGTTGCTGGAAAAAGCGCAAAGCCCGCTTGCGGCAAGGGATTCAAAAACGAAGGGGGAACCGAAGGAGACAACGACGGCCCGCTTGGCTCGGCTCAGAGCCGCGCGAATGAGCCCTGCCTCGGCCGGCGCGTATTTGATGCGGCCGCTATAGGCGCGCGGGCTTAAGAAACAGCCAAGCACCAAGGGCTCCTTGGCCTGCTTGCGCGCCGGATCGAAAGGCTCGACTTTCAAGCCGCTCTCCCGCAGCGTCGCGACAAAGGCCTGTCCCAGCCATTGCTCCGGCGAGTCCGCCTCGGGCTCCCAATAACGCAGGGTTTCCTTGCGCAACAGGGCCGGCCGCCTAGCCCAAGCCAGACAGGACTCAGCCATTCGCTCGGCGGCTTGGCGGTGTTTTTGGCAGCCGACCGACTCCAGCGCGGGCTCGGGCCCGTTCTTAAGGCGGGTGCCGCGATGCGCTTGTGTAAGTCTGTCAAAGGAGGCGGCCGCCGCCAGGGCCAAGCCGGGGTCTTGCTGCGCCGCGGTCATAAGCCCGCCGACCAATTCGTGGGGATTAGCCGGCACCAGCAGGATGTCCGAGCCGCCCAACAGCGCCATTCGCGACGCTTCCAGGTCCCTGTAAGTCTTGGCGACGGCCTGCATATTGAGGGCATCGGTGGTAACCAGGCCCGAAAAATTCATTTCCGCGCGCAAGCTGCGGGCCACATCGTCGGAAAGCGAATAAGGCGTCTTTTTATTCCTGACCATGGCCGGCACGGCCAGATGCCCGGTCATGACCGCCGAAGCTTCCTGCGCCAATTCCCTGTAAGGGATCAATTCACGGCCCCACATCTTGGCGCGAGCGGTTTTTACCAGCGGCAGCTCCAGATGAGAGTCCTGCCGCGTCTCCCCGTGCCCGGGGAAATGCTTGAGGCAGCCAAGAACCCCCTGCGATTTAAGGCCCTGGATATAGGCGCGCGCCAGGCGCGTCACCACGCGCGGATCGGATGAAAAAGCGCGGGTGTTGACGATGGGGTTTTCAGCCAGGGTCGCCAAATCGCAGACTGGAGCGAAAACCCATTTAACCCCCATCGCCCGGGCCTCAATGGCCGTGATCTCCCCTTTTTGATAAGCCAGATCCTCGGAACCGGAAGCCCCCAAACCCATATTGGAGGGCAAGGGCGTGCCCCCGCGGCACTGCGAGAAAACCCCGTCTTCATAATCGGCGGCCAGCAAAAGCGGGGCAGCGGCCTTGGCCTGCAGGCGGGACACAAATGAGGCCAACTCCTGAATTTCTCCCCCATAGAGGCAGAAACCGCCCACGCCAAGCTCAACCAAGGCATGCGCCCGCGCGGGATCGTCGACCCCGAATTTGTATCCCGGGAAAACCAGCCTCCCGGCCTTTTCAGCATCGGTCACAGGCGGGGATTATGCAATATTTGCATAACACAGGCCAATTACGATATCTTTTAGCTATGAATCGGGCGCGCGCCGCTTTGGCGGCGGCTGGTTTTTTATTTTTTGCCGCCGCGACGGCGCTGGCCGTCGTTGCCGATCCTTTTTATAATACCAGGCTTAATCCTTTCACCAAGCTGCAAGCCGACCTTTTGCTGCGCAACAATTATCAAGTTCTTCCGGATGGAAGCGTGCTGACGCCGGACGGCAAGCCGTTGCGCCGCTCCGACATGCCTTACCTTTTCACCCGCCTGCAAAGCGCCCAGCGCCTCAAGGCTCTTTTGCAGCTCGATATCCTGCTTAACAAAAGCGCGGGGGAAAAACGCCTGACCAAGGCGGAAAAAGAGGAATTCCGGAAAATCCTGCGCGAAAACTGGCCCCATTTCACGTGGCGCATGCGCAAGCATTTCAAAAGCTATTTTACCCTGCAGGAACTCGAGAACCTGAACAAAAACATTCCGCCCGGCCATAATGAATCAGCCTTGGCCATGAAGGACCCCGAGTTGATTTTCGAGACGCAGGCTGCGGCGGCGAGCGACAGCTCGCCGTCCCAACCGGCATCGGAAATTCCCTTGCCGGCTGGGGCGCCAGGCTTAGCGCCCCCCAAAGACGTCGGCATTTTAAAAGCCTGGACCGCCCCGGACGAGCCGGCCGCCATACCGGCCGGGACCGTCGCGGGGCTTCCCGCCGGTTCAGCCGTGCCGGTTTCCCAAGCCACGCTTCCTCCGGCTCCGGACGCGCCCACGGCGGCCGCCCCGATCGCGATACCGATCGGGATCGCCCCGGCCCCATTGCCCGGAGTCATTCCCCGGACCGTGGCAAGCCCGTTGCGGGAAATTCTCCATGATGAGTTCGCTCAATTCCTGACTGACGCGCCCTATAGCCGCGACGCCAAGGCCTTGCTGCAGTTGATCTCCGACACAACCCCGGATTTCGCCCGGGCCAGGGCTCTTAATGCCGCAATCTCCGGCCTTCCTCTTATCGTTTTTGATTCCCACCGCAGCGGCGGCCGCGCACGCGCAGCGCTGCTGGTTCAGGAAAACCCTTCGGGGGAAAAAAGCTATGCCATCGCCCTAAGCCCAGGGCCTGTTTTGTACAAGCGCAAGAAACTGTTTTTTAGCGGCGAAGCCATGCTGGTATCGGATTCTCCCCAAGTCTATGCGGCGCTGCATATCCCTTTCCCCAGGCTCCAAGCCGCCAAGCGCGATGCGGTGGCTCTCAAAGAGCAAGCGGACGACTGGGGGCAAACGCGAGTCTATGCCGACGAAAGCCGGCGGGGGACTTTCTCCCAGCAGCAGCAGGCAGGCTCGTTGCTGCGCGAATTGCTGCTGCTTGACGCCCAACGCCAAGGCTGGGACGTCTCCGCTTACGCCGCCGAGCTTTTCGCGGCTACCGCGCAAACCCTCTTGTACGCGCGTTTTTATTTGGAATTAAAAAACGACGACTTCCTTGACCCGGAAATGCGCGCCTCCTTCCGCCAGTGGCGAGAACGCCCGGATGAATACCGCGATTATTTGGTTCACTCGCTCTCCGCGGGGCGCATCGGCATTCTCGATGCGCGCAAGGGCGATCCGGAAAACCAACTGCGGTTTAACCAGGAGGCTTGGGTTTCCTGCCCGCAATCGCTGGTAGAAGATAAAACCGCGCAGGCCTCCGCGCAATACCAGGCGCTGGAAAAACAATCCTTGTCTTTGTGGCGCATTGGGCTGATTGAATCGAAGCAATGGGAAGAATCCCGCAAGGCCCTTCAAGGAGATTTTTCGGCAGCCGTCAAAATCGAGCCGCCGGAGGCTTGCGTCAAGTATTGGCAAAACCAGACCGCCGGCCTAAAGCTTGCCCGGGCGCTCTTGGCCCAGATGGCGCTGGCGGAACAAAAATTCCGGGAAGAGGCGGGGTTTAACCGTGCCAAAAAATAAAGCCGTTCCGCTTGCGATTTTTCTGCTGGCGGTCCCGATCGGTATTGCGATCGGGACCGAGGAAGAGCCGAAACCGCAGCGCTATTCGCCCCCCACCCGTTCTTTTTACTGCGACATTCCGGCCGGCTGGCATCCTTTTGAAGAAGAGGACTCCCTGGGCAACGTGGTGCATATCCTAGGCCCCGACAGCCCTTCGGGAAATTACCGCACCGGAATCGACATCCGCCGCGCGGAAAAAAATCAACCCGATTATCTGCCTATAGCCAAAGTCATCGAGGACCTGCGCCGCACAGACCCCTACACCGGCCGCACGGCGACCGGCGTGCGGCCGATGAGAATTTCCGGAATTTTATCCCGGACCTTTGAAATCGTGGAAAACCGGCGGCTGCCCGCCGGCCATTTGCCCTCTTTCAGCGAAGAGCTGCACCATTACGTCGCCGTCATTCCCAGCGGCGCAAGCTACTTTATCATCCGCCTTTCCTCTACGCGGGACATTTACCTGGACTACCGCAAGTTATTCATCGATTTCCTGCGCTCGTTTAAACCCGCTTGATTTGGTAGCCCTCGGCTTTCAATTCGGCCTCAAGAATATCGCGGTGATCGCCCTGAAGCTCCAAGGTCCCGTCTTTAACGGCGCCGCCGCAACCCAGGCGCCTTTTAAACCGGCTGAGCAGCTCGGCTTTCAGGGTCGGATGCATGATCAGGCGCTCGATGCGGGTCACGCCGCTTCCCTTGTTGGAACGCGTGAATGACAGGCGCAGGGGCTCGGGCTGGCGTTTTTTAACGGCCTGAGGATCGCCGCAACAGCACGGCGAACGCCGGCAGGCGGCGCAAAAAGAGGGGTCCGTGGAATAAACAGGCCTTTGCTCCATGAGATATTTATAGCATAATGCCTTTTATGAAACGCCTCTTGCTGATCGCGGCCCTTGTCTTCGCCGGCTACTTCATGATGGGGAAGATGCAGCGAAACAAAACAATCAAACAAGTCCAGGAAGCTCCGGTTAAATACGTCAACACCCTGCAGCAGGACATGCAAAAAGCCCAAGCGGCGCGCGACCAAGCCAACGAGATCATCCGCAGCGGCTCGAAAGAAATCGAAAAAAACATCTCGCAAGCCGGTGTCCCCTGAAACAAGTTCTCGTCGAAGAGCCTGTTTTTTATGTGGTTTTTTGTGCTATTTATTGCTATTTATCATCATCTATTTTCGCCATTTACAAGTCTTTACCGTTTTTTAACCGTCCTCCTCGAGAAATTTGACAGCGATCTTAATTGCTGTTACACTTTTATATGCAAATCCAAACCCTAAGATAGAGAGGAGCCCTGTGAAACAAAAACCCGAACCCATCAGCCGGAAACTCCCAAAAGTTCACGTCACGGAAAATCAAGCGAAGGTCATTAAGGACAAATATTTGCGGGACGCGCCGAGCGTGGAGGTTTGGCTGGATGGGATCGCGCACAATATCGCCCTGGGGGAAATCCTCTTTCACGCCGACGCCGGCAAATGGGGCGCCTGCGAAGGCGTCCGCGTCGATATCCGCCAGCTTGAGGGCCCGGCCGGAGCCAAGCCGCGCATGCTGCTCTTTCACGCCGGGATCCCGGAGTCAAGCCAGCGCGAGGCCAACTTTGCGAAACTGGTCAAAAATCTCGACAAGATTTATAAGGGCGTGCCGGAGGCCCGGAAATTAGTCGACGCCTGGACCGCGAAATATTTTGAAATGCTTTCCAATTGGGATTTTCTTCCCAACTCTCCGACGCTGATGAACGCCGGCCGCGAGCTTCAGCAATTATCGGCCTGCTACGTGCTTCCCGTGCCCGACTCGATGGAGGGCATCACCAAATCCCTCTCGGCCCAGTCCTTGATCCAGAAATCCGGAGGCGGAACGGGCTTCGCCTTCAGCCAACTGCGGCCCAAGGGCGACATCGTAAAGAAAACCCAGGGCGTGGCCTCGGGCGCCATCTCGTTCATGCAGATTTTCGACAAGCTGACCGACGTGGTCAAGCAGGGCGGGACCAGGCGCGGAGCCAACATGGGAATTCTCCACTACACCCATCCCGAGATCAAGGATTTCATCACCATGAAGGCCCAAGCCGCCGTCATGGAGAACTTCAACGTCTCGGTCGCCATCGACGAAAAGTTCATGAAGGCGGTCGCCGCCGACGCGGAATACGACCTCATCAACCCGCATACCCGGGAGGTCGCGGGAAAGGCGCGCGCCAAGGAAATATTCGACATGATGATCGAATACGCCTGGAAATCCGGCGATCCGGGCTACGTGGTCATCGACCGCATCAACAACTCCGGATCCAACCCGACGCCGGGCATAGGCCAGATCGAAAGCACCAACCCCTGCGGCGAGCAGCCCCTCCTGCCCTGGGAACCCTGCAACCTGGGCTCGATCAACCTCTCCAATTTCGTCGAAGGCGAGCTCATGGAGGGAAGATTCAACTATAAGAGACTGGCCTCGGCGGTCACGCTGGCAGCGCGCTTCCTCGACGACGTCATCGAGGTCAACAACTATCCCCTGCCGGAAATAGAGATCATGGCCAAGGGCAACCGCCGCATCGGCCTGGGGGTGATGGGCTACGGGGAAGCCTTGGTCAAGATGGGCATTCCTTACGACTCGCCGGCTTCGCTCGATTTCGCGACCAAGGTCATGCGCTTTATCAACGACACGGCCCTGGCCGCCTCCGAGTCATTGGGCAAGGAGCGCGGGATTTTCCCGAATTGGAAAAACTCCATTTACGACGAGAAGGGCGCGTTCTATCGCGGGGAGAGCCGCCTGCCGCGGCACTGCGCGCGCACGACCATCGCCCCGACCGGAACCATCGCGATTGCCGCCGGGCTGCAGGGCAGCGGCATCGAGCCCTTCTTCGCCATCGCCTACACGCGCTACAACGCCAAGGCCTTGGAGGCCATCAAGAAAGGAGAATCCCCGGCCGCCAAGGATGTTTTCTTCGAGGTCAATCCGCTCTTTAAGGAAGTGGCCCAGGCCAACAACTATTTCGGCCTAAAAGAGAAGGAACTCTGGGAGCGCATCAACGCCAACCATAAATCCGTGCGCGGCATCGCGCAGATCCCGGAGCAAATCCAGAAGCTCTTCGTCTCCGCTCACGACGTGCCGGTCGACATCCATGTAAAAATCCAGGCGGCCTTCCAGAAGCACACCGACAACGGGGTGTCCAAGACCATCAACCTGCCCAACTCGGCTACCACCGATGATGTGCGCAGCGCTTACATGCTGGCCTACGAGCTGGGCTGCAAAGGCATCACCATCTATCGCGACGGCTCCAAGGCCCAGCAGGTGTTGAATCTCACGTCGACCCCGACTAAGTCGCGGCGCCGCGATCCCTCAACGGCCTTTGGCGTCTCTTCCGAGTATTACCAGATCAAAACCGGCTACGGCCCGCTGCACATCCACATCAATTACGACGAGCGCGGGCCTTACCAGGTATTCACCAACATCCCGCCTCTGGGCACCGAAATCTCGGCCTTGACCTCGCTGGTGGGAATCATGCTGTCGAAGTACCTGGCGGAAGGCGGCGATCCTCTGCGCATTCTCAAGCACTTGAATTCGGTGAAGGGCGACAAGCCCATCGGCTTCGGGGAAAACCGCGTCGATTCCATCGCCCATGCCATCGCGATTGCCTTGCGCCAGCATCTCAAGAAGACCGGCTGGCTGACCGACGATGAGGACGCCGCCCAGAAAGAGCAGCTGGAAATCATCACGCTGGCCAAAGCGGAATATTGCCCAAAATGCTATTCCTCCAACGTGGCTTATGAGTCGGGCTGCTCGGGGCCGACCTGCCACGATTGCGGCTTCTCCGAGTGCTCCTGAGGCCCCTATTTCGGGTCGCTTGCAGCGGGCGGCTTTCGCCTGCGGCGAAAGCTTGCTAAAATGATCGGGTGTCACCCCATCGCGGCGTATTTATCGTTCTGGAGGGCCCGGATAAATCGGGCAAGTCCACCCAGGCCGCGCTGCTGGTCCGTTACCTGAAGTCTCATAAAATTCCTTTTCTCCATAGCCGCGAGCCTGGAGGAACCGCTTTCGCCGAGGCCATACGCAAGCTCCTGCTTGACCCGCGCCATCAAGTCACCCCCTTAGCCGAACTTTTGCTTTACGAGGCCGCGCGCGCCCAACATACCCAGGAAACGCTTTTGCCGGCCCTGCGCCGGGGCAAATTCGTGCTCTGCGAGCGTTATACTTTAGCCACCATGGCCTATCAAGGCCATGCCCGCGGGCTCTCTTTGCCCTTGGTGCGCCGCCTAAACCAGATCGCCACCTCCGGACTTAAGCCGGATTTGACCATCGTTTTGGATGTGCTGGAATCTGAATTCAACTCGCGCGATAAACAGCGCCGCCATGATCGCCTCGAGCTCGAATCTCCCGGCTTCCGGCGCCGCGTGCGCGAAGGCTATCGCAGCCTGGCCCGCCGGCAGCCGCGCGTCGCGCTGCTCAACGGACGCCGCGATGTCGCGCAGCTGCACCAGGAAATCCTCCAGCGCGTTTGCCGCTTCCTGTCATGAGCTTTTCCCATATCAAGGAGCAGCCACGCGCGGTCAAAACGCTGAAGGGTTTTCTTTCCAGCGGGAAAATCCCTTCGGCCATGCTTTTTTTGGGACCGGACGGCATCGGCAAGACTCTCGCCGCCGAAGCCTTCGCTCAGGCCCTGATTTGCCGGCAGCCGCAACAATACCTGGCTTGCGGGCTTTGCGCCGAATGCCGAGCTCTCACCCAAAAAATACATCCCGACGTTAAAATGGTCAACGCAAACTATCAGGCCAGCCTGCGCTCGGAAGAGCCCGCCAAGCAAAAAACCTTGCGCGTTGAGACCATCCGGCGGCTGCGCAACGACATGGAACTGCAGCCTCTGGCGGGCGGTTGGAAGGTCGCAATCGTGGAACAAGCCCATACCCTTGAGACCGAGGGGGCCAATGCGCTGCTTAAAATTTTGGAAGAGCCGCCGCGCCAGACCCTGTGGATATTGACCGCTTGCCGCAAGGAAAGGCTGCCGAAAACCGTAGTCTCGCGTTGTTTTGTCATCCCCTTCACGCCGCTAGCGGAAAACACGGTAAAGGAACTTTTAATAGAAAAAAACATCTCGCCGGACAGGGCTGAAAGCCTTGCCCGGCTCTCAGAGGGCTCCGTAGGCCAGGCCCTGGAATTAGCCGAGCTTTCCTCCTATGAGCCGGCAAACCCCTTAAGCCCTTTCGCGGCCGCGGATGCCCTTCCCAAAGAACTTTTCTTGGCCAGGACCCAAGTGGAGCTGGCGCTTCACCGTTTGAGCCAAACCCTGCGGCTGAGGCATTTGCGGGGCCAATTGTCTTTTTCCCGGGTGGAACGGCCGTTAAGAGAGCTTCGGGGCCTTGGCCGGGCCTTGAAATCAAATGCCGACCCTCGCCTGATCCTGACCCTGGGCTATCTCGAGGCCGAGCCCCTTTTATGAAAAAGTTCTACATCACCACGCCCATTTATTACATTAACGCGGCACCGCATATAGGCCATGCCTACACCACCATCGCCGCCGATGTCTTAAACCGTTTCTTGAGGAAACGCGGCCACAGCACCTATTTTCTGACCGGCACCGATGAACACGGCGCCAAAATCGAACAGGCGGCGCGCGAGGCAGGCCTCTCCCCGCAGGCTTACGCCGATGAACTCTCGGCCAAATTCAAGGCCTTGTGGAGCCGCTTGGATATTCATTTCGATGATTTCATACGCACCACCGAGCCGCGTCATGAGAAAAAGGTCCAGGCTGTGTTTAAGGCTCTAATCGACTCAGGCGACATCTACAAAGGCAAGTATAAGGGCTATTACTGCATTTCCTGCGAAACCTTCTGGACCGAGACCGAAGCCCCTCCCGATGAAAAAGGCGCGCGCCTTTGCCCCAACCAAGATTGCCGCCGCCCGCTTCAAATGATCGAGGAAGACAGCTATTTTTTCAAACTCCCCGAATACCGGGAGGCCCTGCTCAAGCACTATCGGGAGCACCCGGAATTTCTCTCGCCCGCGCACCGCGGCCAGGAAATACTCTCTTTCGTTAAATCAGGGCTTCAAAATATTTCGGTGTCGCGCACCAAGGTCAAATGGGGGGTGGAGGTTCCAGGCGATTGCGGGCATACGGTTTATGTTTGGTTTGACGCCCTGCTCAACTATGTCTCGGCGGTGGACGGGCCGCAATTGCGGGAAATTTGGCCGGCCGATGTTCATATCGTGGGCAAGGAGATTTACCGCTTCCATGCCGTGATCTGGCCGGCCATGCTCATGGCCCTGAAAATGCCCCTGCCGGCCAAGGTCTTCGCCCATGGCTGGTGGACCGTGGACGGGGAAAAGATGTCCAAATCAAAGGGCAACATGATCGATCCCTATGAGATCATCCGCGAATTCGGCCTGGATGCCTTCCGCTATTTTCTCCTGCGCGAAATTCCCTTCGGACAGGACGGGGACTTCTCGCGCACGGCCCTGCTTAAGCGCTACAACGCGGATCTGGCCAATGATTTGGGCAATCTCATCTCGCGGATCGTGGAAATGGTGGATAGATATCTCAACGGCGTTTTGCCCAAGCGGCCTGATCCGGAAAAAGATTTTTATCCCCAAAAAATAGCCCAGAAAACCGCCTCCATCGCCGCGGCGATGGAGCGCCTGGATTTCAGCGGAGCTTTAACCCGGATTTGGGCGGTTATTTCAGAGCTTAACCAGCGCGTGAACAAGGAAGAACCCTGGAAAGTGGCGAAAACGGATCCCGAGAAAGTAAAAATCATCCTTTTTGATCTGGTATGGTCGCTGCGCATCGTCACCGGCTGGCTTGAACCCTTCATGCCCCAGACCGCGGCCAAAATACAATCCCAATTGGGCGTACGGCAGTTTCCCGAGCCTCTTTCCGCGGAGCAAGTCCTGGCCGGGGTGCGCTCCGGCATCGGAAAAATACACAAGGGCCCGCCGCTTTTCCCGCGCAAACAATGATCACGCTCTTGGAATTAGAAGAGAATAAGCGCGCGTATAGGCGCCCGCTTATTCCCGAACTATACGAGCATTTGCCCGGACGCAATCAGGGCCGCTTCGGCCGGCCGGGCGACGCCTTGAATATTATTTTTTTGGGACACGAATCCCTGGCCTGCGCGGTTTTGGAAAGCGCTGGCTGGACCAAGCTGCCTTTGACCTTCGCCGCCTGCGTCAAGGAAAGCCTCAAGGAACTGCTGCGCGGAGAGGATTTAACGCGATTTCCCCCCATGAACCGGTATAATTTCCACGGCAGAAGCCAGGACATGAACTGGGTGCGGGTGATCAAGCCCCTCGAGGCCCGGCATCATTTCCGCTTGTGGAGAACCGGAATCAAGGACGAGCGTGGAAGGACTTTGTGGTGGGGCAGCGGCAATTTGGATTTAACCATGCGCTGGATCGATTTCTCCCATCGCCCTGATCCGGACATGAACCTGGAACGCGATTACCTGGCCGAAACCCTGAGGGGCTCTCCTCATGTCCAAGAAATGCGCTTGGCCCACCTGCCTGGAATCCCTCTTAAAGGCGTCAACGATAAAGGCTATCCCTTTTTCACCGACGGCCGCGCCCTGATAATCGAACTGAATTCATAGGCCGAAAGGCCTATTTTTCTCCGGGCACTTTGGTCCTTGAAATTTCGACGTTTCCCCCCTACACTTAGGCATGAAAATATTTTCCAAGCTGACGCTGGCCTTCGGGCTGGCGATCCTCGGCAGCCCCCGAATTTCAGCCGCCGATACGCCCGATTGGGTGGGCAAACCCGGCTCCTTTGCGGACTGGGCGGAATACCGGCATGGAAAAGAAACTTTATACGCCCGGAAGTCGGAGGTCGCCCAGCTCAAGAAGCTGGGCGAAAAATATCAGGGAGAAGAGTTGCTTAAACAGCAAAGACTTAAAGCCGTGCCCCTTTATAACATCAATTACCGTTGGACCAGCTGGAATCCTTTTAAAAATTCCGGCTCCGCCTCCTATTCCGGCCACATCCTTTTATTGGAAAAAGACCCCGCGCGCGCCTGGCTTGCGCCCACGCGGCCCATCGCAGAAAAAGATGAAAAAAAGTATGCTCTTTATCCTGGACGGGAAGGGGTTGCCTTGCGCGGCCTGACCATCACCGAACTCAAGGGAGACAAGCCGCAGCCACCTGCAACCGCTCCGGCTCCCGCTCCAACGCCGACGCCTACTCCAACTCCAGCGCCGCCGACTTCGCCTGAACCCCCAAAAACCTATCCTCCGGCTGACAAACCAGGAACCCCTCCGCCTCCGCCTGCTCCCGAGCCGACGCCCATCCTCAATCTGGATCAGGCGTTGAACGTGCTTTTCAATAAAAACAATAATGAAGATAAAGCGGCTCAGAAATTAGTCAGGAAAATGCTCAAGCTGCGCGGGGAAAATGCGGAAGATAAATTTATCAAGCAAGTGCAGCAAGCTCAAAAAGAAAACAGCCTCGACGCGCTTAAGAAACAATGGATCGAGGATATGGATAAATTCTGCAATTCTCTGCCGAAGTCCGGCGGCGCGGCCGCCCCAGGCAACTCCGGCGAACCGTTGCCGCAAGCCACCGCTTCTCTTAACAAAACTCAAGCGGCTCACGGCAATTCAGATGAAGGCGTTAAAGACGCAGCTCAGTTCCAGACCATTCAAAATCCGGCCGTAATTGTGCCAGCGCAACAAGCCGGCCCGAGAACAGCTCCGGAAGGCCAAGCAGAATGCACTGAATGGGATCAATCTAAACCGGGAGCTCCGCCCCAAACTCCCCCCGGCGGCAAGGAACCGCCACCCACTGAAGGGAATAAACCACCAACAAAAGAGCCGGGCACCTGGGATAAGTTCACCAACGGCGTCAAGGACTTTTTCAGCAGCAACCGCACGGTCATGGGGCTGGGGGGTGCTGTGGCCGGCTGGGCCGTGGGGGGCCTGGCGGCCTTGGTCCTGGGCTTGAGTACCGGCGGGCTTCTGCTGGTGGCGGGCGCCGCAGCCGCGGTTGGCTTCGGCCTGGCCTATTACTTCTCCAAGGACAAGGACTAATTGCCCGGCTGGGACTGGCGATTAATGCCTAATGAGGAGCAAATCATTCTCACCAGACCGCCTACCGGCCCCAGCAGGGCATAGAAGAGAAAAAGCAGGAAGATGGTGTTCTGCGGATAAATAAACACTAATAATGCCCCGATGACCGCTCCCACCAGCCCCCTCACCGAACGCGGCTGAAATATATTCGGCTGCTTGAAAGCGGGATAAGGAATCGTGGATATCATCAAGAAGGCGATGATAAGCACGAAAGCGGGCGCCAAGCCGTAGAGATACGGAATCTGGTCCATCAAAATTTTCCAGGTATGGGCAGGCCGGCCCTCCTCCACGATCTGATAGAGCAGGACAAAAGAAGCCAAAAGGCCGGCCCCACCGGGAATAGGCAGGCCGGAAAAATGCGTTTTGCGGCCTCCGGCCGTGTCATGCGCAACGGCATTGAAGCGCGCCAAGCGCAGAGCGCCGCACAGAGCGAAGATAAAGGCCATGGGATAACCCCAGACGCCGTAATCCTTAAGAATAAAAGCGTACATCATGTGGGCCGGGGCGATGCCGAAAGTCAAAAAGTCGCAGAGCGAGTCGAATTCAACGCCGAAGGTGGATTCCCCGTGCACCAAGCGCGCCACGCGCCCGTCCAAGGCGTCAAAAACGATGCCGGCAAGTATCCCCGTGGCCGCCGAGACAAATTCGCCTTGGTGCGCGGAGAGAAGGGCGTAAAAACCGCAGGCCATATTCCCCACGGTCAACAGCGAGGGCGCCAGCACCTGCCCGCCCCGTTTAAACGTCAGCTTATCCATTCGCCTATCGCCGTAACGCCGCCTACGACTTTATCGCCCGGCTTGACCAAGCAGCGCGCGGAGGCCGGAAAATGCACCGCGGCTTGAGAGCCGAAATAAATAATGCCGTAGCGCTGGCCCGCGGTCAAGCGCTCTTGCGGCTTGGGCCAGCATTCGATGCGCCGCGCGATCAGCCCCGCGATTTGCTCAACGATAAGGGGATCGCGCCGGCCCTCGGGCATCAAGGTCATCACGCAGCGCTCGTTGACCTTGGCCTCCTCGCGCATGGCGGCCGCGAAGCTTCCGCTCTGATGATGGACTTGCTTGACCCGGCCCGAACAAGGCGCTCTCTGCAGGTGAACGTTGAAAATGGAAAGAAATATCCGCAGGGTCGCGATATCCCCCGGGCCTTCTCTAGCCACGCTTAATACCGTGCCGTCTCCCGGGGAATAGATTTTGCCCGGGTCAGTCGGCAGCGGGCGCTCCGGATCCCGGAAGAAATAAACGCAAAACGCGGCGAAGTCCGCGCCGAGGATGAGCAGAATAATTCCTGGGATCAGCGCATCGGAGAAGACCAGGACGAGCCCCATCGCCATGACCACCAGACCCGTCGCGACGAATTTCCAACCTTGGCGCGCAATTTTCATGGTTATAAAAAATCATGGGCAGGGCGGGAATCGAACCCGCATGGCCTTACGGCCGACGGATTTTACACTTGGCCCCCGTGTTTCCACGGGGAGTGGACTATCCCTTCACCCCCCACGTCCTTGTGGGGGAGTCCCCCGTCTAGTCTCTACACCTTACCTCGAATTCGAGGTCTTGGCTCGGGATTGGCTTGTCTTCCCAAAAGAAAGATTTAGCTTTCCCCGAGTTTGAGGGATTTATTGCCCCAGAGTTGCCTCTGAGGAGACCCAATTGAGTCCGTTGCGTCTGCCAGTTCCGCCACCTGCCCAATCGTTTGACTCATTTTCCAGCCATTGGCAGCGCTAACACAGCTAAATGCCAATTTGTATTTCCCAGCTAAACTCAAGCAATCTCGATAGTAGCATTTGCTTAAGATGCGTTGCGCTGCCATCTTTCCAAATTTTAGAATAAACCGGGTTTCGCTATCTTGATACACCCCGCCTCTGGCGGATACTTTTGCATCCACCATTTCCCTTAGCCATGACAAAAAATCCTGGGAGCCGGAATAAATTAGAAGAGACCATTGCAACCCGCCATTAGATGGATGGATCCAAGATCGAATACAGCCATCCCCATCTATTACTCCTCTAAAAAAATATTGGAAATATTTTTCATCAATATTGAGCCGATTGAGCAGTAATGACTTCTGTGGAACCAGGCCGATAGCCTGCAAATAGCGATAGATTCAATACCGCCTATTTGTATCCGGCGATAAACAAGGCCCATCCCGTTCTTTTTTTGGCCAATTGCATTAGAAATCTTAAGGCGCGCCCCAAGCTCCTGCAAGAAATCCTTATCCTTTGCGGTTATATCAGTATGCCTGCCATCAGAACTTAAGCACCCATCGGCTGTGATAAGTCCCACCAAATACCACAAATCATCAGGCGCAGCTGATTTATGGTCTATCATTGCGGGTCCCTAACAATAGTACGATTACTTATAGAATAAGTTCTCGTTTATCGCGTCTTAAGGGCGTCCAACTTGCGGGTGCGCTTCCAGGTGAGCCAGTACCAGAGCGCGCCGGAAACGAAGAAAAAAGCCACGGACCATGCCGTCGCCGTGCCGAACATGGTCTTCAGCAGGCATGACAGGGCGGTCAGAAACAGCAGCCAGCGCAGTCCGCGAAATCTCATATTACGGCACATGATACCACAAGGCCGGCCTGGGACAAAAGGCCTATCAATGGACTAGGACTTTTGTCCCTTAATATGCTAGGTTCAGGGGCGCGCAATCGGTATACATGTCGCACTGGAGAGGTGGGCTATGCGAAAATGGTCGTGGATTGGCGGGTTGCTGGTGGCAGTTTCGCTGCCGCTGCAGGCTTTGGCCGTTGCTTTGACCGCGGAAGGGGTCGAGGAACGTCTGATCATTGCGTTTAAGTCCGAGGTATCCGCGCAGGATCAGCGGATGCTGATTAAAGCGGAGGGGCTGCGTCTTCTTAGGGAAATCCCGGCGTTAAATATGGTGCTGGTGAGAGCACCTAAAGGACGCTCGGCGCTGGCCCTATCCAAGCTATCGGCCAATTCCAATATCCTGCGCGTTGACCGCGACATCTGGCGCAACTGGCTGTTTGCACCGGCCTCGATGCAAGAAACTCCGCTGCCGAGCGTTGAATCGGTGGTCCATCAACTGCCGAAATTCACGCCCTCTTCGCGCATGGGCAAACAGGACGAGGAAGCCCAATGGGGGATCAAGCGCGTGAATGCCCCGGCCGCCTGGCCCTCCAATCAGGGAGCCGGCGTCAAGGTGGCCGTCATCGACACCGGAATCGATAAAGAGCACCCCGAATTAAAAATAATCGGCGGCTACAACGCCCTGGATAAAAACGCCTCTTGGGATGACGATCATTTCCACGGCACTCATGTGTCCGGAATCATCGCGGCCCGGCTTAACGGCGAACTTGTGGCGGGCGTGGCGCCACAAGTCGAGCTATATGCCGTCAAGGTTTTGAGCAAGGATGGCAGCGGGTCTCTGTTCTCCATCATCGAGGGCATTATCTGGGCGGCCCAGCAGCCTGATGTGAAAGTGATTAATATGAGCTTGGGAGCCAATCAGGAACTGCCGTTCGTGCAGCAAGCCCTGCAAATGGCCCAGAGCGCCGGCATCGCGATTGTCTGCGCTGCGGGCAACGGCGACGGCAAGGGTAACAGCGCCCCTGTGGGCTGGCCGGCCGCCTATGAAGAATGCATCGCGGTTTCGGCGCTCTCCGAGGCTCAGCCGAATCTGCCTGAAACCATCACCAAATGGTCCAGCCGCGGCCCCGAAGTCGACTTTATCGCGCCCGGAGAGAAAATTCCCTCCACTGTCCCCAAGGAACACGACGCCGGCCTGGTTAAGGCCTATTCCGGCACCTCCATGGCCTGCCCGCACGTGGCGGCTTTAGCGGCCCTGGCCGTTAAAGCCGGCGCGTCCAGCCCGCAGGCTGTGCGCTCAGCCCTGGAAAGAGCGGCGGCATCACTGCCGAATCTCTCGGCCAGCGAGCAGGGCAGGGGAGTCATCAACGCGGCGAACATCGCCCGCTGATCGCCTCCTCCTAGGCGGCTTTAGAGCGGTTCAAGCCGCGGGCGACTACTTCGCGGAAGGTTTCCAGCTTGATGGGTTTTTGCAGCAGCTCCACGACATTGGGACAGGCTGTTATTTTTTCCTTCAGGTTCTGAATATAGGACCCGGTCAAAACCACGACGGGGATTTTCAAGGCCTCCCCGGTTTGCAGCATCTCCAGAATTTTCAGGCCGCTCATGCCGGGCAGCATAAGATCCAAAACAATCAAATCTGGTTTTAAGAAAGGGATTTTATCGATGGCCTCCGTGCCGTTGCGGGCTACCTCGGAGCGCAGCCCCATCTCCTTGACGAAGCATTCAAGAAGCATCTGCAGCCCGGGATCATCATCGATGATCAGGATGAGGGGCTGCTTGGTTTCCATACGCTAGAGTATAGACCCTGCGGACGTCCTTTTCAAGGCGCAGGCTCGGCCCCCAGCCAGGCCTTGAGCTTGGCCTTGAGTTCCATCCTGCGGCGCGTCTCAAGAAAATCAAAGGCCTCATGCAGGCGGGCCAAGCCTCCGGCTGAGGGCAAAAAACGCGCGGCGCGCACCAACCCGGTGGGATAGCGGCGGCCGTTGATGCGGACGTAGGGGACCTTAAGCTCCTGGGGCAAGGTCTGCAACTGCCGTCCATGCAGCTCGATAAAATCCTCCAGCTCGGTCAGGCGCACGGCATCGACGCTCCAGCGCCGGCTGCGTTCGACGGCCGCATAAAACTCATCCTCATCGCGGCGAAACAAAATTAAATAAAAAGCGGCCTTGTCCATCTCTTTTTGAGGCAAGGGAGTCAGAGCCAAGGGCGAGGCGATGACTAGATGCATCGCGGCGGCATCGGCGCGACGGCGCATTAGGCGCAGGGAATCCTTAAGGCGTTGCGAAAATTCCGCGTCGCCTTGCGCGCGCTCTAGCGCGTATTCAAGCTGGCTTTGCACCGCGGCCATCTCGACTTCCGGCATTTCCAGGGCAATAGCCAGGCCGGCCTTGGCCAGCTCCCTAACCAGCATCAGCTCGAATTCCCAGAGCCCTAGGCGCTCCGAGGCCTGCCGGACTAACTTGTTGAGCTGGTCGGCGTCGATAAACAGCGTCGGGGTCGAGAGCCGCTGATAAGCGAATAACTCGCCATTAAGCGGACGGCTTCGACGGGAAACTTCCTGGGTTTGCGCCAAGAGACGGCGTCCGGCCCAAGTTTTGGCCAACCCTTGCTCAAGGCGCTCCAAATCCAGCGCCGCTTCCGGCAGCAGGGCAAACCCCGGAGGCTCGGCCGCTGACAAGGGGCAGAGCCATAAGAATAAAAGAAACGCCGCGCCCATTAATAGAGAAACATCTTAACGCAATACACGCTGCCGCCGGACTTAATATACTCGGAGCTGTCGACTTCAACGACTTTAAGGCCCATGGCCTGCATGTGGCTGGTAACGCCGGCGGCACCCTTTTGCAGAATCGCGGTGTTTGAATCGATCACGGCGGCATTGCAAGCCATGGAGCGTATGGCTTCCAGCTCGCTGGCCGTCAACACCACCGGGAAAATCTTAAGGATAAGTTCAAGGCTCTCCCCATCGAAGGCCGAGGGATAGATCAAGACGGCCTCGGGCGTTAACGGACAGAAGCATGTGTCCAGATGAAAGAATCTCTCGTTAACGAGCTTCAATAGAATGACGGGGGCCTCGAAAGCCCGGGCCACTTCTTCGTAGGCCTCGGGTTGGGAACGGAAACCATGCCCTCCCCAAATCAGGCGCTTGCGCGGATGCCACAAGGCGTCGCCGGCTCCTTCGAAAGACACGGAAGAATCCTTAAGCCGCGTGATACGGTAGCCGTTTTCCTTAAACCAAGCCTCGAAGGCCGGCACCTCCCGCCGCCGCGAGGAATGACGCATCTGGCTTAAAAGACAGACTTTCTCCATGCCCGGGGCCAGACCAACCAGGGTTTGATTGGAGCAGAAAACCATGTCCTCAAGCCCCGCCACCGGCTGGATCAGGGAAACGGGTTTTCCCGCGGCCTCAAAAGCGGCGCGCATCTCGTCCCATTGCCGGCGGGCCAAAGGGCGGTTGACAGTGCCGGTCTGGCCCACCATGAATGGGTTGTGGACTTCCTTGACATCATAATAGTCCGGAGGGCACATCAGCACCCCGGCCGGATCCGGCATTGCCGGGCAGTTCTTCAGCGAGAAGCCTTTTAAATCACCGACGGTTTTATAAATTAAGCGGCTCATGCGAAATTTTCTTTAACGAAGCGCACGGCAAATTCCTCCGGTCCGGTGTGCCAGTCCAACCGGCCCAACCCGGAAGAAATTAGAGCATTTACCTTGCCCTCATTATAGTCTCTCCAGGCCCAGGCCGGCTTGATTTCGATGCCGAAGCTTTCGCCGCTAATTTGATGGACGATGGGGAGGAAAACCACCGGCCGGCTCCGCGCCACCCGCCGGGCCAAAATATTAAAAAGCCGAGCGCGATAAGGAGTCTGCCGCTCCAATTCTTCATTGAGATCGGCCAAGGCCTTTTCCTTTTGTCCCCCCGAAATCTCCAAGGCCTCCAGGCACTGGCTCAAGGCGCGGCCGGCGTCCTGAGCGTCGCTTCCGAACACCCCGGCCACCGAAGACATCAGCCACCCCTCCATCAGCCGCCAGACGCTGCGCAAACCCGCGCCGTGCGGACCATTTTTTTCAAAATGCGCGAAATCGGGATAAACGCGCAAGCGGCGCAGCAGCTCCAAGGGCCGCAAACGCAGCGAACTGGAATTGCGCTGCCGGCCCGCCCATTCGCGAACGGTATAGAGAACGCGGCCTGTGGCGGGAACGCCTCCGGATAAAACCATGCCCACCTCGCCGCCCCCGTTAAGACAAGCCGTCAGCCGTTGGGGCATGCGGTCCCAGGCGGTGTGGCGCAGCAACAACCGCATTAAGGGATTGCGAATCATGGCCAAACGATCCAAGCCCAGATGATAGGTCCCCATGAAACCGGCGTAGAATCCCTCTTCATAACTCGA
>MGUO01000138.1:0-27881 GCA_001800015.1 Elusimicrobia bacterium RIFCSPHIGHO2_02_FULL_57_9 | reverse complement strand
CAGGGCCATCAAAGCGGGCTCCCGGCCGGTTTCCCCGGCCAAACGCGCGGCCAGGGCCGCGCCGTTGCGAAGGACGGCGGAGGCCGCGTCAAAAGGATAATAATTCGGGCTAGCCAGCTTGGATAAGGCCCAAGCTTGGAAATCCAACATCGGCTGGGACGGCGCTAACCGCGCTATGCAGGCAAGACCGAGGCCCAAAAACACAAAAGGGGATTCCAGGCAAAGCCTTTGGACCCCGTTTTTTCGAGGCAGAAACTGGGATGATCGCTGCAATTGCGATTCGCAAGAACGCGTGATGATTGTCATTAAGTCCTGCGCGGTTGCCGTCTTGCGGGTAGGATAAACGTACGTCTGCGACATGGCGCATTTTAACATAAAAATGGTAACCTCTGAATTATGGGCCGCCTGCTCTGTTTGCTTGCTCTTTTCCCGACTTCCGCCTTCGGGGCGACAGGCTACGTAGTTCGGGTTGATTCCGGGTTGGTTTATCTTGATTTTAACGAAAAAAATGGAGCGGCGCCAGGCCGGGCCTTTGAAGTCTATACCGAAGGCGCGCAGCTCAAGCATCCGGTCACGGGGAAATCGCTGGGCCGCATGGAAAATAAAATCGCCGAAGGTACCCTTCAGGAAATCAAGGAACAGTATTCCATAGGCAAACTGTCGGCGCAAGCCCCGACCGTAAAGCCCGGCATGCGCGCGCGCTTGTCGGCACCGCCGGCCCAGACCGACGGGCAGACCCCGGCGCGGGCCCCGCGCTGGAAAAGCCCGGTTTTCGACTATAAAATCACCGGCATGGCCGTGGCTAATTTCGCGGGCGACGGCAAAATGACACTGGCTTTGGCGGATTCCAAAAAGGTTTATCTCTATTCCTATCCGCCCCAAGATCCCAAACCGCTGGCCGAGTTCGCCCAGCCCGGAACCGCGCCGCGCCTTCTTGCTCTGGAATCGGCGGATCTTAACGGCAATGGGAAAGCCGAATTGTTCGTCACGCTTTTTAACGAAGTCCTCGGAAGGCTTGAAACCTCCATTTTGGAGCTCAACGGCAATAACTGGGAGAAAATAGCGGAACTTCCCTGGGCCGTGCGCGCCCATCAAAATGCCGATGGACGCGCGCTATTGGCGGTCCAACAGTTGGTGGAAGACCCGACATTCCCATTCTCGGCCATTTACCCCTTGGTTTTTAACGAAGGCAAATATGCCGCCGGCAAAGGCGCCATCCGGTATAAATACGTCGACTGGATTTATGATTTTACCCAGGCCGATTTCGATGGAACGCCGGCCCTGCTGCGCTTCACCAACACCCATCGCTTAAAACTTCATTTTAAGCGCGGGTCTTGGGCCACGCCCGAGGCCTACGGCCAAACCCCATCCCGCATCCGCTGGCAGGGCCGCTTGCTTGAATTCCATCCGCCGGTGCCCGTAGGCTATCAGGACAAGAAGCGCGCCGCCGTTTATTTGGTGCGCAATAATTCCATGCTGGGCAGCCTGTCGGAACCTTTCGGTTTGTTTCAAAATGCCGAGGTCCAGCGTAAAACCTGGAACGGGGTCAGCCTTTCCAACGATTGGAAAACGGATTTAGGCGGTTATTCCACGGCCCTGGCGCTGGTTCCGGACCCCGCGCAGCCTCATGATCTGGCCGTAGCCGTGGTTGGCAGTTCGGGCCAATCCTCGCTTTGGATTTATGACCCCTAAAAATAGGCCCAGCGGCCCGAAAATTCAACGAAAGAAAATCCTCATTGTCGACGACGACCCTTCAATCCGCGAAATTCTCGCGACCCAGATGGGGCGCCTTAACTACGACACCATAACCGCCGCCGACGGCCGTGAGGCTCTTGCTCAATTCAAGGCCGAGAAGCCGGATTTGATCATCATGGATGTGATGATGCCGGTCCTGGATGGATTAGCCGCCTGCAAGGCCATACGGGCTCTGGAAAAAGACTGCCGCACGCCCGTGCTCTTTTTAACGGCGCGCGAGGCCCAACAGGACAAGCTGATTTCAGCTTTAAGCGGGGGGGATGATTTTGTTTCCAAGCCGATCAGCCTCCAAGAGCTGCATGAGCGGGTGGACGCGGCTCTGGCCAAGAAAAAGTGAAGTTTGTTTTGGCGTGGCTGTTAAGCTTTCCCCTAACCTGCGCGGCGGACCAATATTCCCACCCGTTTTCACCCAAGCCACTGGGAATACTTCTGCTTTATGAAGGTTCGGATCCGCTGTGGGAAACGACGGTCGACGCCATACGCCGCAAGCTTTCGCTCCAATATCCCGTTAAGGCCGCGGCGGGCTTGGCAGACCGCAAGGAACTGCAAAACGGGGTGGATGCCCTCAAAGCCGAGCGCGTCCAAAAAATCGTGGCTGTGCCGTTATTCCTTTATTCCCATTCCGAAATAATGGATCAAAACCGGTTCCTCTTGGGCCTCAATCCCAAAGCGGCCAAGGAGCACGCCCAAGAAGCCCGATATAAGATGGGGTTTTCCTCCGCCAAGCCTATTCAAAATAAATTACCCCTGGCCATGACCAAGGCCCTTGATGATCACTCGATTTTAGGCGATATTCTGACTACGCGAGCCAAATCCCTGAGCCGAAATTCCGCTCGCGAGACCGTGCTCTTAATCGGCTCGCCCCCCCATTCCAAAGAGGATCGGCAGCATTGGGAGAGCACGGTCAACGCCCTGGCCGAACAGGTTAAGCGCAAAGGGGGCTTTCAAACCGTCGCGGCCGAGGCCCTGCCCATTAATCTCAAGCAGGCCGAACGGGAAAAGGCGGAAGGAGCGCTGCGCCAAAAAATCAGAAGCCTGCGCAGCGGCAGCCCGGTCATCGTTGTTCCCATGGAACTGACCCGCGGGGAAATCGGCGCCAGGATTCCCAAAGCCTTGAACGGACTGTTCATCAGATACGACGGCAAGCCCGCGCTTCCCGACGGCCGCATCATCGCCTGGGCGCAGGCAGCCGCGCAGGAGGGCGCGGGACTACCGGACATGCGCGTTAAAAAACCGCTAAAATTAATTCAAAATTGAGGAGGAAGCCATGAGTGCGGAATCGGCCCGGGTGCTGGATAAAGGCTTCGTGCGCCTTGTTGAATTTATGGGCGGCGATCAAGGAGTGGTCGACGCGGCCCGGGTTTCCTACGGCGGCAAATCCAAAGGCGAGGAGGCCGACCGCAAACTCGTCGCCTACCTGCTTAAACACTCCCATATGACCCCGTTTGAGCACGCGCTGTTTAAATTTCACGTTTCCTGTCCCATATTCGTAGCGCGCCAGTGGTTTCGGCACCGTTTCGCGGCCTACAATGAACAGTCCTTCCGCTACACGGAGGTAAAGGACGAGTTTTATATCCCCGAAACTTGGCGCGCCCAAGACATTAAAAACAAACAGGGCTCCGTGAGCGATTGCGCTTTGGATCACGCGGATCTGACTAAAAAATGCGAGGCCCAAGTGCGCGCGGCCCTGTCGCTTTATCGCGAAATGCTGGCCGCCGGGGTGGCACGGGAAATGGCCCGAATGGTTCTGCCCGTCAATTTATACACCCAGTTCTATTGGACGGTCAACGCGCGCAGCTTCATGAACTTCCTGTCCCTGCGTGCCGACGCCCACGCCCAATTGGAAATCCAGGCCTACGCCGAGGCCCTGGCCCGACACTTCGAGCGCCTGATGCCCTGGACATGGTCGGCGTTTTTGACGCACGCCTGGAAAGGCGTTAATCCCAAATTAGCTTTATGCCAACCGGCCCCATAGCCCCGACGCGTCGGGTCTTGGGCATTATCATGGCCGGGGGCAAGGGCGAACGCCTCTATCCCCTGACCCATGAACGCTCCAAGCCCTCGGTTCCTTTCGGCGGCAAATACCGGATCGTGGATTTCGTGCTCTCGAATTTCGTCAATTCGGGGATACACTCGATTTACATCCTGGTCCAATATATGTCCCAGAGCCTGATCGACTACCTGCGCGGCAGCTGGCACACCGTGGGCCTGACGCGCGACCAGTTCATCACCGTCGTGCCTCCGCAAATGCGGCTGGGGGACATGTGGTACCGAGGGACCGCCGACGCCGTACGCCAGAATTTAAATCTGATCCGCGATTTTGATCCGGACATGGTCGCCGTCTTCGGCGCTGATCACATATACCGCATGGACATCGGCCAGATGATGCAGTTTCACATGGAAAGGGGCGCCGAAATCACCATCGCCACCATTCCGGTCCCGCTCAAGAGCGCCTCCTTTTTCGGCATCGTGGAAGTGGACGCCAAAGGCAAGGTCGCGACCTTCGTGGAAAAGCCCGAAAACCCCAAACCCCTGCCCGGCGACGCCGGTCACGCGCTTTCCTCCATGGGCAATTATCTCTTCAACACGGACGTGCTCGTGCGCATTTTGGAGGATGAGACGGCCCAGGCAAACCTCGATTTTGGCAAATCCATACTTCCCGATATCCATAAGAAATTCAAGGCTTACGCCTACGATTTTTCGACCAATGTCTTGCCCGGCCTTAAGCCCTATGAAGAAAAGGGGTATTGGCGCGACGTCGGCGCTCTTTCCTCGTATTATCAAGCGAACATGGATATTCTGGGCGCCAGGCCGAAAATCAACCTTAATAACCGCAAATGGTTCATCCATGCGGGCAGCTACGAAGGCCCCCCCGCCAAGATTATTGACGGCAAATTTTCCAACTGCATCATCGGCGACGGCTGCTTCCTGCGCGACGCTGCGATCAAGAATTCGATCCTGGGCCGCGGGGTTCATGTTCACGACGGGGCGATCATAGAGGATTCCATCGTCATGGATTTTTGCAAAATACGCAGCGAGGCCAAGCTTAAGCGCGTCATCGTCGATCGTTTTAACGACATTCCTTCCAAAGAAACCATAGGCCATTCCGCGGCCAAGGACGCCGAGCGCTATTTCGTCGATGCCTCCGGAATCGTGGTGCTGCCGCGCGGCAAAACCACGCCCCCGGTCAGATGATCACAAAAAAAATCCGCCTTGGAAATCCCCAGGAAGCTCTCCAGCTTTTAGGAGAGCAGGACGCGGCCTTGAGGCAAATGGAGCGTGAATACGGCGTGGAAATATTTCTGCGCCAGGACATCCACTCCAGCGAAATGCAGCTTTCCATCAAGGGCAATACGTCCCGGGTGGACAAGGCCCTGCGCCGCATACGCGAAAAGCTGGCGACCGTGCGCCGCGCGGAGCTCTCCGCCACGCCGCCGCAACCCAGCTTCGAGCCGTTGAACCTAAACGCTCCGCCCCTGCCCGAGGACGGCGTTTACCGTTCGGCCTACGGGCAGGTGGTGCGTCCCCGTACCCCGAACCAGAAAAGCTATGTCGAGGCGATCGCTAAAACCGAACTGGTTTTCGGCATAGGCCCGGCGGGAACCGGCAAAACCCACCTGGCCGTGGCTTGCGCCCTGCGAGCTTTGGAAGCCAGACGGGTCACCCGCGTCATTTTAAGCCGGCCGGTAGTCGAGGCCGGCGAAAAACTGGGTTTTTTGCCCGGCGCTTTTATCGAAAAAGTGGATCCCTATCTCAAGCCCCTTTACGACGCCTTCTATGGCCTCCTGGGCCCGGAACGTTTCCGATTGTGGCGCGACACCGACGTCATCGAAATCGTGCCCCTGGCCTATATGCGCGGCCGCACCTTTAACGACGCTTTTATCCTGCTCGATGAAGCCCAGAACACCACTCCGGAGCAGATGAAGATGTTTTTAACCCGCATGGGCCATGGCTCGCGCGTGGTGGTCACCGGCGACGTCACGCAAAGCGATTTAAGCGATAAAGCCGCCTCGGGCCTGGTCCGCGTAGCCGAGATTCTTAAAGACGTGGAAGGCGTGGCCTTTCACAAACTCACCGAGGAAGACGTGGTCAGGCACCCCCTGGTGCGCAAAATCGTGCGCGCCTACGAAGACTGGTCGCGTAAGAAGTGACCGTAAACCTCTTTCATATAAGCCGCCTGCCGGCCTGCGCCCGAAAGCCAGGATTAATCAAGAAAGCCTGCCTCAGAGCTCTGCGCGCCGAAAAATACCGCGCAAGCGGCGAGATCAATATTATTTTTCAGAACAGGAAAGGGATGCTTGCGCTCAACAAACGCTTTCTAAGCCACAACTGCGACACCGACGTGATTGCCTTTCCCTACTCAGAGGAAGAGCGCGCCCAAGATTCGCCTTTCGGAGATATTTACATCTCGGCGTACCAGACCGGGAAACAAGCTGCGGCGCTCGGCCACCCGGTTCTAAAGGAAATTCTGACCTTGATTATTCACGGCACCCTGCATTTACTGGGATACCGAGATGACACCCCGCGCCGGCAAGCGGCGATGTTTAAAAGGCAAGATAAGATTCTGAGCGACATGAAGTAAACAAAAGGGCCTTTTTCTGCGATGCGCCAAAATGGTACATCGCAGAAAAACTCTCTCGCTATTGAGCGGGCCATCTCCACGGACAAAGTTATATAATTGCTTCCTAATGAAACCCGAGCACATCCCTTTCTTCGAAATAGAAACCAAATGGCAGGCGCGCTGGGCTAAAGACGGCGTTTTTAAGGCTCCGCAACCCCCCCGGCCGGGAAAGAAGTTCTATTGCCTGGATATGTTTCCTTACCCCTCGGCCGCGGGCCTGCACGTGGGCCATCCAGAAGGCTACACCGCCACCGACATTCTCTGCCGCGCCAAGCGCATGCAGGGCTGGGATGTGTTGCACCCCATGGGTTGGGACGCTTTTGGGCTTCCGACCGAAAATTTCGCCCTGCAAACCGGCACCCATCCGCGTGTGGTTACCGAAAACAACATCGCCAATTTCAAAAGACAAATACAGTCCTTGGGTTTTTCCTATGACTGGGACCGGGAAATCAACACCACCGACCCGGCTTATTACCGCTGGACGCAATGGATATTCCTCCAGCTGTTCAAAAAAGGCCTGGCCTATGAAAGCACCGCGCCGATCAACTGGTGTCCCTCCTGCAAAACAGGACTGGCCAATGAAGAGGTTTTCGGCGGTGCTTGCGAACGCTGCGGCACGACGGTCGAGCGCAAAAGCATGCGGCAATGGATATTGCGCATCACCGCCTATGCCGATCGCCTGGAAAAGGATTTGGATGAACTGGACTGGCCCGCTTCCACCCTCGCCATGCAGCGCCACTGGATCGGCCGCTCCGATGGCGCGGAAATCAAGTTCAAACTTGAAAACGGCCGCCGGCTCGCGGTTTTTACCACCCGGCCGGACACCATTTACGGCGCCACCTACATGGTTCTGGCGCCCGAGCATGAGTTGGTCCCGGAACTGACCACTGCCGAACATAAAGCTGAGGTTGAGGCCTATCGCAAACAGGCCCAAGCCAAATCGGACATGGAACGCACCGAGCTGCAAAAGGAAAAAACCGGGGTTTTCACCGGCTCTTATGCGATTAATCCGCTCAACAACAAGAAAATTCCCATTTGGCTGGCTGATTATGTGCTGGCGGGCTACGGTACGGGCGCTATCATGGCGGTCCCGGCTCATGACGAGCGTGATTGGGCATTCGCCCATAAATTTAAATTACCCGTTTTCCCGGTGGTTAAAGCCCTGAAAGGCGCGGCCGACCCGAACCAAGCTTTTTGCGCCGATGGAGAAGCCGTTAACTCCCCTCTTTTGGCCGGAATGCCCACGGCGCAAGCCAAGCAAAAAATCATCCGTTATTTGGAAGAAAACGGGCTGGGCAAGGGCACGGTGCGATACAAGCTGCGCGATTGGATATTCTCGCGCCAGCGCTATTGGGGGGAACCCATCCCCATCATCCACTGCCCGAAATGCGGCCAGGTCCCTGTCCCGGAGAAAGATTTGCCCGTGCTGCTGCCGGAAGTGACGGATTACCGGCCTTCCGGTACCGGCGAGTCCCCCTTAGCCAACGCGCCGGACTGGGTCAACACCAAGTGCCCCGGCTGCGGCGGAGCGGGAAAAAGGGAAACAAATACGATGCCGCAATGGGCGGGTTCGTGCTGGTACTACCTAAGGTATACAGACCCTAAAAACACGGTCTTCGCCTGGTCTATAGACCAGGCGAAGACATGGGGGCCCGTTGATTGCTATGTAGGCGGGGCTGAGCACGCTGTTTTGCATTTGCTCTACGCCCGCTTCTGGCATAAAGCTCTCTACGATCTTGGTTTTGTCTCAACCATCGAACCCTTCCAAAAACTGCGCCATCAAGGCATGATCCTTTCCTACGCCTACCGCGACTCTCAGGGCGTGTACCACGGCTACGAGGATGTTAAATACGATGACGCCGGCGGGGCCGTGCTGGACTCCGGGGAAAAGCTCCAATCGATCGTTGAGAAAATGTCCAAGTCCAAGAAAAACGCGGTCAACCCCGACGCCGTTCTGAAAAACTACGGAGCCGACGCTTTCCGGCTTTATGAAATGTTCATGGGCCCCTTCGAGCAGGCTAAGCCCTGGGACATGCGCAATATCAAAGGTGTCTCGGGCTTTTTACGCAAGGTGTGGGCGCTGGCGCTCGACAATAAGCTGGGGGCCGGCGAAGGCCTAATTAATCGGCGGCACCGCACCATTAAGAAAGTCACGGGGGATATCGAGTCCTTCGGATTAAACACGGCTGTATCCGAAATGATGATCTATCTAAACGACATCCAGGACCAGCCCGAAAAAGCCCGCGTCGACATCGAAACCCTTTTAACCCTGCTGCACCCCTTCGCCCCGCATGTCACCGAGGAGCTTTGGGAAAGGCTCGGGCACAAGGACTCCATGTCCCGTCAGCCTTGGCCGGCCTATCAAGAAAAATATCTGCAGGAAAACAAGGTAGAATACGCCGTGCAGGTCAACGGGAAGGTCCGGGCCACTTTTGAATTTGAGGCCAATGCGCCGGAACAAACCGTTACCAGCACCGCTTTGGGCTTGGAAAAGATTAAATCAGCGACGGAGGGCAAATCCGTGGTCAAAACCATTGTCGTGCCCAACCGGCTCGTCAATATCGTGGTGAAATAACATGAAAAAATTGGGAATGCTTTTATTGGCTCTTTTAGCGGCCGGCTGCGGGCAAGACATCGCCTATCGCCCGTCCCCACAAATACTGCCCAGCAACATCAAGAAATTGTCCATACGCCTGGTGGTCAACAAAACCCAGCAATTCGGATTGGAGGATAAGCTGACTCTGCGCGTCCGCGATGAGTTCCTGCGCGACGGACGCTATCCCGTGCTTCCCGAATCCGAGGCCGACGGCATCGTGCTGGCGACCATTACCCGCTACGTGCTCACCCCCATTCAATACGACGCCCGGCTGGTCCCCACCGCCTATAAACTGCGCATCATGATCGATCTGCAATTCGTCGACAAAGCCGCCAACACCGCCCTTTGGGAAGAAAAGAACATGGAGGGCAGCCTGACCTATCCGGCCTCCACCCTTCCCGGCGGCAAAACCGAGGAACAAGCCCGCGAAACGATCTGGGACAGCCTGGCTCGCGACGTAGTCAAGCGCGTGATCGAGGGTTTTGGCTCGGTCACCGGCACCTCGGAACGGCGCATTTCGCCGGATGCTCCGTCCACGGCTCCCAACGCCAAGCCGGACACGCCCCTGCCGCCGGTTAATCCTAATCCTTATTAATCCTAATCCAAACGCAAGATGGAGCTGAGAGTCCCCGATCTTCTGAAGGAATGGGAAACAGGCAAGCTGCGCCCTATTTACTATCTTTTGGGGGAAGAGGCATCGGCCAAGTCCGAGGCGCTCAAGCGCTTGAAAATCTGGTTTAAAACCGACGATTTCAATTTCCGCCAGTTCGCGGACGCGGAAAATCCGCAGGCCGTAGTGGCCGAGGCCATGACCTTGCCAGTTCTTTCGGAGAAAAGGCTCGTCATCGTCAATAATCCCAAAATCCCGGCCGCGGCCAAAGCGGCTTTCATCGAATATCTCAAGAATCCGCTTAAAAACACGACGCTGGTGCTGCTCTCCGAGGAAAAGCGAGCAGATGCCAAGGACGGCCTGGTCTCGGCCGCCGCAAGGGCTGGAGCCCTTTGCCTGTTTGCTCCGTTAAAGGAAGAAGAGGCCCGGCAGCGACTGCTGGCCGCAGCGCGGCAAGAGGGAAAAAATCTATCCTCGGAAGCGGCCGCCACTTTAGTGGCTGAGGTCGGAACCAACTGGTCCATCCTCAAGCAGGAACTCGATAAAATCCTGTTATTCGCCTCGACAGCCAAGAAAATCTCCCAAGAAGACGCCATTCAATGCCTGGGCTATCGCAAATCCGCCGATCCCTTCGCCTTATCCCGGCTGATTCAAGAACGGAAACTGAAGGATTGCCTCTCCCATGCGCGACGCCTGCTTAACGAGGGCAAGGCCGAAGAACAAGTGTTTCGGATATTAGCCCAGGCCAGCGCCGCCGTGACCAAGCAATTGCGCGCCAAGCGCATGATTAAGGCGCGCCAGGCCCCCGAGACTATTTCCCGCAGCCTGCGCCTGCATAACTACTGGGACCGAAATTATTTGGAACTGGTGGGCCGGCTGGAAGAGAAAAGGCTGATCAAGGATATTAAGATCTGCCTAAAAACCGAAGCCGCCCTTAAATCAAAAAGCTGGCTGGATGCGAGGCTTGAGATAGAAAATTTGATTGTGGCGCTATGCGGCAACGGCTAACTTAGCCGCTCGCGCCGCCAGACGGGACTTTTTGCGGGCTGCGGTTTTCCAATGGATGGTTTGACGCTGGGCGGCCTTGCTCAAGGCCGAAGAGGCCTTGGACATCAGTTCAGGAAGCTTGACGGCGTCTTTCTTGGCGATGGCATCCATCACGGCGCGCACGGCTAAACGAACCCCTTTCTTGATGAGCCGGTTGCGGGAAGAACGCCGTTGCGACTGCCTCTGGGCCTTTAAAGCCGACGCGTGCCTCTTGGGTTTCTTTGCTTGCGCCATCGGATAGACATTGAATCAATTTAAAGCCCTCCTGGCAAGCTTCGTCGAGAACAATGTCGTAAAATATAATCATGGATGGACGAGCAATCAACCGCAGCCACCTGCCTCATGCCTGCGGCGTCTATCTCATGCGCGACGCCGGGGCCGAGATTCTTTATATCGGGAAGGCCAATGATTTGGCCAAACGGGTGGCCCATTACTTCAATCCGGATAAGAATCAATTCAAGAATTCAATCCTCACGCCCCTTATTCGCAAAATCGATTATATCTCCTGCTCTTCGGAGCGCGAAGCTCTACTCCTGGAAGACCGGCTCGTCAAACGCTATCGCCCATTTTTCAACATCTCGCTCAAGGACGACAAGGCCTATCCCTACGTTAAAGTCACCATGAACGAGGATTTCCCGCGGGTTTTTCTGACCCGGCGCAAAATCAGCGATGGAGCCGTTTATTTCGGGCCCTTCCCCAAGGTCGGACCGGTGCGCCACCTGCTTAATTACCTTTGGCGTCACAAATATTTTCCGCTGCGGCCCTGCAAATGGGACTTCAACCTGAAGAAAGCCTTGGATACTAAAAAAATCAACTCGTGTCTCTATTATCACACGGAAGAATGTCCGGCTCCCTGCGCGGGGCGCATCGACCGGGGAAAATACCGCGCTTTCGCCGATGACCTGATCCTGTTTTTTTCGGGCCGCTATCCGGAACTGCGCCGCCACCTCGAGCGCGAAATGAAAAAGGCTTCCAAAAAACTGAACTACGAGCGCGCGGCCCAATTGCGCGACAACATCGCGGCCATCTCCCAAATAGGGGAGAAAGTGCGTTGTGAAGCCATCAAGGCGGAAAATGTGGCCGGAACTCTGGCGGCTTCGCAATCAGTGACGGACCTGCAGCAGGCCCTGGCCCTGGCGCTTGCGCCGTTTCACATCGAATGTTTCGACATTTCACACTTTCAGGGCCGGCAAACCGTGGCGTCCATGGTCTGTTTTAAGGGCGGCGTCCCCAATAAGGAACATTACCGTAAATTCAAGATCCGCGCGGTGGAAGGAATCGATGATCTTAAATGCATACAGGAAGCGGTTACCCGCCGCTATCGCCGGTTAAAAGAAGAAGGTCAGGCTCTGCCCGACCTGATCGTAGTTGACGGCGGCAAAGGCCAACTTGGCGCAGCCTCTGCGGCCTTAAAAGGCGTGGGCCTGCGCATACCGATTGCCGCCCTGGCCAAGCGCATTGAGGAAGTATTCCTACCGGGGCGGCTGGATTCGCTGATTATGGAGAAAGCGCGGCCTGCCTTGCGCCTGCTGCAGCATCTGAGAGATGAGGCGCATCGATTTGGGATTGCATATCACAGGCTGCTGCGGCAAAAAGAATTGTTTAACTGATACTCGGGGTTACGCGCGCCGCTTTCGGCGCGCGTTCATTTGTCCATGTTGCCCGCTAACTCACCCATGCCGAACATGGGCATGAACATGGCGATGACGATGGTGCCGATGACAAAGCCCATGATCACGATGACGATGGGCTCGATAAGAGAGGTGAGTCCTTTGACGGCCGCGTCGACTTCCATGTCATAGAAATCCGCGATTTTGTTAAGCATGGTGTCCAAGGCGCCGGTTTCCTCCCCGACTGAAATCATGGATGTTACCATGTTGGGAAACAGACCGGATTTTTTCAGGGGATCGCTTAAATGCCCGCCTTCGCGTATGGACTCCCGGGTGGAAAGTATGGCCTCGGAAACCACGACATTGCCGGCAGTAGCGGCCACGGTTTCCAGAGCCTGCATAATGGGCACGCCGGATTTGATCAGAGTCCCCAAGGTGCGCGTAAATTTGGCCACGGCCACCTTCTTTAAAATGATACCGAAAATCGGCGCCTTGAGCACCTTGGCGTCAACCCATTTTTTACCCTTGGCCGTGCCGTAGAATTTCTTAAAACCCTTCCACCCCGCCACTGGAGAAATCAGGATCAGGATAAAATATTGTTTCATTAGGTCGGATAAATCTATAAGCATTTGGGTCGGCAGCGGGAGCTCGGCCCCGAAGCCTTCAAATATGGTCTTGAAGGTCGGTATGACGAAAACAAGCAAAAATACGGTGACGATGGCGCAAATGCTCAGCACGATTCCCGGATACATCATCGCCGACTTAACCTTGGCCTTGAGGGCCTCGGAGCTCTCCAGGTAGGCGGTCAATCGTTCCAAAATAGTGTCCAGAATGCCGCCCAATTCGCCGGCCCTAACCATGGAGGTGTAAAACTCGGGAAAGGCCGCGGGGTGTTTTCTGAGCGCATCCGAAATGGATAACCCGCCCTCGATATCGCCCCGCACCGCCCCCAGCACTTCCTTGAAAGCGGGGTTTTCCGCTTGCGACTCAAGGATGGCCAAGCCTTGGACGATAGGAACGCCCGCGCTGACCAAGGTGGAAAGCTGCCGCGAAAAAAGCACTAAATCCTTGGACGTGACCTGACCCTTGGACTTCACAAGGCCCTTGATGATATCCAGGGGGCTGATTGTTTTTTCCTTAACCTCCAAGATGACCAGTTTTTGAGAGCGCAGCTGATCGATAACGACGCGCTGCTCTTGGGCCTCTATAATGCCCTCGAGCACCGCGCCTTGGGCGTTTCTGGCCTTATAAGTGAAGGGAGGCATTTTATGGGGTGGGCGCCATGGATTTCTGCAATAGGCGCCTTAAATCCTCCGGATCCAAAGAGCGCGTCATCACTTCTTGATAGGTCACGCGCTGACGTCTATAAAGTTCGGCCAGCGACTGGTTCATGGTCTGCATGCCGAATTTTCCGCCGGTCTGAATAACGAGCTGGATTTGCTCGACCTTTTGCTCCCGGATCAGATTGCGGATGGCTGAATTGACGATAAGCACCTCGCTGGCCAGAACCCGCCCTGTTCCCGAGGAATGGGGCAATAACTGCTGGGATATGACGGCCTGAAGAACGAAAGAGAGCTGGACGCGAACTTGCTCCAACTGATTCTGCGGGAAGACGTCTATAATGCGATTGATGGTCTGGGCGCAGTCGGTGGTATGAAGGGTGGCGAAGACCAGATGCCCGGTCTCGGCGATGGTCAAGGCCGCGCTGATAGTGTCTAAATCCCGGAGCTCGCCGATCAGGATGACGTTAGGATCCTGGCGCAGGACATATTTCAGAGCGGAAGGGAAACTCTCCGTGTCCTGGCCCACTTCGCGCTGATTGACCAGCGATTTCTTATGACTATGGACGTATTCGATGGGATCTTCCACCGTCACTATATGATAGGTGTGCTGCTCGTTTAAATAATCGATCATGCTGGCCAGGGTCGTTGATTTTCCGCTGCCCGTGGGGCCGGTGACCAACACCAGCCCTTTGGGCACTTTCAGTATTTCGTAAACGACGCTGGGCAGCCCGATCTCTTCGAAGGTCCTGAAGGAAGAAGGAATGGCCCGCACCGCCGCCCCGATCGCGCCCCTCTGCCTGTAGATATTCATTCTAAGACGGCCTATGCCTTTTAGGCCGAAAGCCATGTCCAGCTCATTGGTGGACTCAAAACGCTGTCTTTGCGTTTCAGTCAGCAAGGAAAATATCAGCGCCTGCGCGCTCTCCAGCGTCAGCTTCTCGAAAGGAGTCGCCACCAGTTGGCCGTCGATGCGCAAAACGGGCGGCGCGCCCACGGTTAAATGCAGGTCGGAAGCGCCGCGCTCGTGCATCAGCATAAACAACTCGCTCATTGATATCATAACTCCTCGCTATGGTGGCGCATTACGAATCCGTGTCCGAAGCCGTCACCCGGATCATTTCTTCCACGGTTGTCTGTCCGGCCAGCAATTTGCGCACAGCGCAGGCGCGCAGAGTGAGCATCCCCTGCTTGATGCCCAAGGCTTTTAGCTCCCTGGCGGGGGCCTTGTTCAATATGAGCTCCCTCATCGGATCGGTGACTTCCAGCACTTCGTAAAGACCCTGCCTCCCTCTATAGCCGGTCTTGGCGCAGTTCTCGCAGCCCTTCCCGCGGTAAAGCGTCACTTTCCCTTTGCGGGCCTGCAATTGATTGGGCGGCACCCCCAACTTGACCAGCCAATCCAACTCGACCTCATAGCTTTCCTTGCATTCGAGGCAAATGGCGCGCACCAGCCGCTGGGCCAGAATCATCAGCAAGGCGGAACTCATCAAGAAGGGCTCGACTCCCATCATGCCCAAGCGGGTGATGGAGCCTGGTGCGTCATTGGTATGCAAAGTGGAGAAAACCAAATGACCGGTTAAAGCGGCGTTGATCGCGATTTGGGCGGTTTCCAGGTCCCGGACCTCGCCGACCATAATCACATCCGGGTCCTGGCGCAGGAAGGCGCGCAGCCCGGCCGCGAAGGTCAGCCCCACCTGGGTGTTAACCTGAACCTGATTGATCCCGTGAAGCTGGTATTCGACCGGATCCTCGCACGTGATGATATTGGTATCCGGAGTGTTTAAATTAGCCAAGGCCGAATAAAGCGTGGTCGATTTCCCGCTGCCGGTGGGGCCCGTGATCAGATTGATGCCGTAGGGCATGTTCATGCACTTCGTGAAAACCGCGAGGGCCTCGGGCTCGAATCCCAGCTGCGACATCTGAACCTTTAACCCCGAGGAATCCAGGATGCGCATGACGATTTTCTCGCCGGGAGCGCAAGGCAGAACCGAAACGCGCATATCGATTTCCTTGCCCGAGATCTTGAG
Source organism: Elusimicrobia bacterium RIFCSPHIGHO2_02_FULL_57_9 (assembly GCA_001800015.1). Taxonomy (GTDB): domain Bacteria; phylum Elusimicrobiota; class Elusimicrobia; order UBA1565; family UBA9628; genus O2-02-FULL-57-9. The sequence continues at coordinate 12,332 of MGUO01000138.1, read as the reverse complement.
CTTCAAGCGCCCATCCTGAGGAACCCGTCTCTCGGCGATATTTAGGTTGGCCATGATCTTGATGCGCGTGGAGATGGCGCCGTGGAATTTCCTAGGAGGCGCCGGCTGTTCATGAAGAACGCCGTCTATGCGGTAGCGGACTCGCAACTCCTTGGGAAAAGGTTCGATGTGAATGTCCGAGGCATGAGCCTTGATGGCTCCGGCCATGATCAGGTTGACCATCTTGATGACCGGGGCGTCCTCGGCTGATTTTTCCAAAGAAACAATGTCGTCATCCTCCGCCTTTTCATCGACTAAATCAACGCCCTCGGCTTCGGCTTGCGAGACATTGCTTTCCCGGACGATCTCATCGAGAGTCTCTTGGGAGGAGGCTGATTTATAATATTTGTCGAGCGCCGCCAATATCTCGGCCTCAGAGGCCAGGACCGCCCTGACGTCGCAGCCCGTCATCATCTTAAGGTCATCTAGAATCAGCACATTGAGAGGATCAGCCAAGGCCACGATGATGCGGTCCTTGGTTTTATTATAGGGGAGCAAGGTGTGCTGGCGGGCGATGGCCTCGGGAACCGCGGCAATAACCTCTTCCGGAATCTTGGGCATATTAGCGAGGCTCACATAGCTGATGCCGCATTGCTGGCTTAAAAACTCCAGCAGCCGCTCTTCCTTGATAAACCCCTTTCCGATGAGAATCGTGCCCAACTTGTCCCCGCCCTGGCCCCCCTGGCGTTGAGTTTCCAAGGCATTTTTGAGCTGATCTGCGGTAATGATCTTTTCCTCGACCAAAAGGTCGGCCAGCCTCCGGGGCAAACCCAATGATAGGGCGTGTTGCGTGTTGGCCATGGTCGCTTTCGAGTACTAGGTTAGCCTCCAAAACCACCTTTGTCAATGCTGCCGCTATAAATCCATGTCCGTATTTTGTCTTGGCGCCGATTTAACTTTTTTACGCGGATTTAATTGCTTGTCGCTGGGAAGAGGCAGCTGCGGGAGCCTTTTTACCTTGCGAGAACCCGCTGCGGCCTGCCTTTTACGCCGCGGAGGGGATTGCGCGGGCGCAGCGGCCCCGGCCATAAGCTGCCGAGAAGAGGGGTTGCTGCCTTTAACCGTCCTGCGGCTTATGTCCGCCTCGAATAGATAGGTGATCGATTCCTTGACGCCGCTCTGAAGACCCGGGAGAACCCTATACTGCACCAAATAAGTCGTCGCATCCACGGCCCCGGCCGTCCATTCCTCCTTATTGCCGCTGCTGGGATTGGCCATGAAAGAATATTGCAGCCATTTCTCCACGGTTCCCCGATTGCCGTCTAAAGGATAATTCTTAACCAAGTTCAACGCGGCGTCGCTGCCGTCATATCCAGGAACAGGCCCGGAATTCGGCGCGGCCGCCGTCGGCCCCAAGGGGGGCGGCGCTGGTTGAGCTGGCATGGTCGGCGCCAAACTCGCCGAAGCCGGCGCTTGCTCTTCCCCGGACTGCGCCGGCTTCGGGCTTGGCTGAGAACCGCCGAAAAAGACAAACCCGATGACTGCCAGGACAAGCAATAAAACAACGCCTCCGACTAAACGTTTGGGGAAAGGTTTGGGGGCCGGCCTGGCCGCGCGAGTCGGCCGGGGTTTGGATAAAAACTCCTCGAAAGGCGCAGTGGCGCCCGGAACCGGGGTTTCTTCCGATGGAAGGGGCGCCAAAATAGGAAGCTTCGTCATAGGTTCAACGGTCGGACTCGGGGCCGATTCGTAGGCGGGAGCCGGCACGGGCTCAAAGGAAGACGGCCCCGGCGTAAGCTCAAAGTCAACCGGGCTCGGCGCTGGTTCGAAAGGCGTTGGGCTAGCTTCCAACTCAAAGGGCGCCGTATCGGACGCGATTTCCTGGGGCGGCTGGGCTTGTTCTTCGGGCGCCTGGCCGTATGGTAAAGGGCCAGGCACCGCGGAAACGTCTTCCTCTTTCCGCAGCGGCGCTGCGGCCGGCGCTTGGGCCATAGGCTGGAATAGAGGAGGAATCGGGGTTAAGGAAATGCCTCCCGGCGCTGGTTCGGGCTCCAACTCTACGGTATCCGGCTGCGCCTGGCCGTATGGTAAGGGGCCACGCTGGCCTTCGGCCAACGCCGCGGGAGCGCCTTCCTCCTTCTTATGCCCCTTAATTATAACGCGCAGGGTTTTCGCGGGAGATAGCTTAATCTTGGTTTTTGCGGTCTTGGGCGGCTCTGAGGACGACTCCTGCTTGGCCTTAAGATTTAAAGGCTGCAATTTAACGCGCGGCTTAAGGCGCTGAGATTCGGACTCGGTCCACCAGGACTGGGCCACGGGACTATTTCCCTCCGGTTCAGAGCTTGGCTCCGGCGCAGCGGGTTCTTCGGCCGGCTCAGGCGGTTGTTCCGGCGCCGGGGGCGGGGCCTGTGAGACCTCCTGCGGCGCCGGGCCGTATGGTAAGGGGGGGCGTTGGCCTTCGGCCAACGCCGCGGAAACACCTTCCTCATTCCGCGGCGCGGGCTCCTCTATTTTCTCGACCTCCGCCTCCTCCAGTTTTCTTTCCCATGCCGCGAATCTTTCCAAAAGAGTTTCCATGCGCTCGGAGAGCACTGAGAATTTATCATCTTCTTCCTTCTTGGGTTGGCGAACCTTATCCGATATTTTTTCTAATTGATTGGTCAGATCTCGTATTTTATCTTCCACCCGGAGCAACTCACTGCCCGACTTAGAGGAGAAACTTTCGCGTTCCCGCTGAAGTTCGGTGTTTTCCCAACGGTGCAGCATGCGCTCGTATCGCTCCGAAAGAAGCTGCATTTGACGGCTCAGCTCCCTGGCCTTGCCCTCGGCCGACAAGGCCAACGCCAGAGCCTGTTTGGTTTCATCCGTGGATTTAGACTTGTAGGAAGTCTTACGCTCTTTGTCGGCTCCGGAACTACTCCTTTTCTCCCATTCGACCAGTCGCGCCCGCAGGACGTCTAACTGCTGATTTAGGTCCTGGATTTTGCTTTCAGCCAGGGATAAAGCTCCGGCGCTTTCCCCGGATTTGACCCAAAGCGTATCCCAATCCGGGAGGTCGGCGGGCTCGAATTCATCGACCGCGCCTCGGTCGCCCGCGACACCGCCTGGGGATTGCCCTTCCCACGAAGGCGGCCTCTGCGCCAAGGAAACCGCGGATGGAGCGTCGAGCTCGGCCAGCTCGGATATTTGGTCGATGGCCTTCCAATCGCCGTCATGGCCGCCGGAAATACCCTCCTCGCAAACCAGGGTCTCCGGGCGCAAATCGCTTATTTGCGCCAATTCCTCCCGGGAAAAAGGCCCGGAAATTTGCGAGTCTTTATAAATGAAATAGCGCATGGGCTATCATGGAAGTGTAGCCCAGACTTGTTACATTTTCAATACGGTGGGAAAGGAAGGTGTTTTCGTTATTCGGCCGGCGTTTCGCCGCCGCCAAAGCCTCGGAGTTCCGGCACCGGCTCCACCAGCTCCGGGGAACTTTCCGAAGAACTCTGGCAGCCGATGCAATAACGAGCAAAGGGAAGGGCCGAAAGACGCTGTTTGGCTATAGGCTGTTGGCAAGACTCGCATACACCGTAAGTGCCTTTCCCGATTTTCCTTAAAGCCGCCTCGATTTGATCCAAGGTCGTCCGCTCATTGTCGGAAAGCTCGAAAAGCAGCTCTTTCTCAATCGACTGGCTGGCCTGATCCACGGGATCGCCTATATCGCCGGAAGTATCCGAAACCTGTTGATTGCGCACGGTGTTCATAAGGTCATCGCGCATGGCCAACAACTGCTTGCGGATAGGCCCCACCTTCCCCTTGGGCAGAGGCCTGGCAACGGAAGGGTGACGCGAATGCCGGCGTTCAACGCTTGGAACCGCGATTTTTTTCTTGATCGTTCTTTTTTTCATAAAACCCTCTTAATTAAGCAAGGCGGCGGCTGATTTAAGGCGGGAGATTACCATATCTCGACCCATGATCTCAAGCATCAAAAACAGGGTGGGGCCTTCCGTGCGTCCCGTGGAAGCGGCGCGCAGGGGATGAAACACCTGGCCTGTTTTAAGTCCCCGGTTCGCGCAAAATTTCCGCACCCGTTCCTCCAGGATATCGTGGGTGAACGGAGAAACCTGGTTTAAATCCTCCGCCAACTCCACCAGGATCCGCTTAACCCCTGATTGGCGCAACACTTGGTCCATGGCCTGAGGCGTGAATTCGACCGGTTTGTAGAAAAAATCGATCAACCTCGGGACTTCCGTCAGCTGTTTGTATTTTTCATGCTCCAGGGAGACGGCCTTCTCCAGGCTCGGACCGCCGTTGGACGCAATGCCGGCGGCTTTAATAAACGGTTCGGCTTCCTTGACCAATCGGGCGATCGGCATTTTGCGGATGTATTCCCCATTCATCCAGGAAAGTTTGACGGGATCGAAGGTCGCCGGGCTTTTTTGGCAACCCGCCAAATCGAATCGTTCGAAAAGTTCAGCCTCGGTGAAAAGCTGCTGGGAATCGGTTGTCGACCAGCCGAGCAAAGCCAAGTAATTGCGCAAGGCCGCCGGCAAGAAACCCTGCTGCTTGTACTCCAGCACCGAGGTCGCGCCGTGGCGCTTGGAAAGCTTGGCGCCGTCCGGCCCCAAAATCATGGAAAGATGCGCGAATTTAGGCGGCTCCCACCCCAGGGCCTTGTAAATCTGGATCTGGGAAGGGGTGTTGGATAAATGCTCGTCGCCGCGGATCACATGGCTGATCTCCATGAGATGATCGTCAATCACGCAGGCGAAATTATAAGTCGGGCCGCCGGTGGTTTTTCGTATGACAAAATCCTGCTGCAATTTATTTTCGAAGCTGACATTGCCGCGGATTAAATCCGGCACCACCGTGGTTCCTTCCTCCGGCATTTTAAAGCGTAGAGAGGCCTTCTTTCCGGCCGCCTCCAGTTCCTTGCGCCGGGATTGCGTCAACTCGCGGCAGCGGCCGTCATAGCGGGGAGGCCGTTTTTCCAGTTGCGCCAAACGCCGCATGGCGTCCAAATCTTCCTTGGAACAGTAACAAGAATAGGCCAGTCCCTCCTTGACCAACTGCGCCATGTATTTCTGATACAGCTCAAGCCGCTGCATCTGATAATAGGGCGCATACGATCCGGAATCTCGTTTATCGTCGAGCGGACCTTCATCCCAACTAAGATCCAGCCAGCGTATGGAATCAAGAATGGCGTTGACCGAATCGCCGGTGGAACGGACCTCGTCGGTATCCTCGATGCGCAGGATAAACCGACCTTTGTGATGCCGGACGAAAAGCCAATTAAACAACGCGGTCCTGGCCCCTCCAATGTGGAGAAAGCCGGTGGGCGACGGGGCGAAGCGAGTGCGGATCACCTGGCGCAGAGCGCCTGGTGCTGCGGCCGATAAGGAATTATTTTCGGGCGTTAGCATGCGAGTGAACTCTCCAATAACTCTTGGGCGTGTTTGCGGCTGGCCGCGGTAGCCTGCCGACCTCCCAGCATCAACGCCAAGGCATCCAAACGCTTGGAGCCGTCCAGACGTTCGACCCTGGCCAGCGTCCGCCCCTTGTCAACTTCCTTAACGACCTGATAATGGTTATGCGCGCAGCAAGCAACTTGCGGCAAATGGGTCACGCAAAGCACCTGGCGGGACTCGCCCAAAGCGGAGAGCTTGCGGCCCACGGCCCTGGCCACGATTCCGCCGATACCGGCATCTACTTCGTCAAAAACCAGAATAGGAACGCGATCGGCTTGCGCCAGCACGGTTTTCAAGGCCAGCATCACCCGCGACAGTTCGCCTCCCGAGGCGATATCCTTGACCGGCTTTAAGGATTCCCCGGGGTTGGCAGCCAGCATGAATTCCGCGCCGTCGGCTCCGGTCTGAGAATAGCTTCCTTCTTCCATTTCCAAGGAAACTGAAAACCGCGCCTGGGGCATGCCCAGAACCTTCAATTCCTTGAGCAGCTTGCGCTCAAGCCCGGCGGCGGCTTTAAGCCGGGCCTTATGAATGCGTGAGCAAGCCGTTTCCAGGTTTTCGGCCGCGGCCTTAAGCTCGGCCTCAAGGCGGTCTTGGCGCTGTGAGGAATTCTCCAAGCGGTCGAACTCGGCGGCGACACGCTCCCGCGCCGCCAACATGTCCGCGATAGTCAAACCGTATTTCTTTTTAAGCCGCGAGAGATGCTCTTGCCGCGCCAGGATGGCGTCCAGCTTGCCCGGATTGATTTCAACATGGTCGCGATAAACGCCGATGGCGCGCGTCACATCCTCGAGAGAGAGCCGGGCGGCCTCCAATTGCTCATAAGACGGCTTCATCCCCGCGTCGATTTTGGACAGCTCTCCCACCGCCCGTTCCACTTTAAACAGACCGGCGCTAATCGAGCCTTCCTGTTCGTAAAGCAGCTCGTAAGCCGCGTCGGCGGAAATCTTAAGCCTCTCGGCATTTTTCAGCAAAGGAAGCGCGGCTTCCAACTCCTCTTCCTCGCCTATGCGCAAATTCGCCTCGTTAAGCTCCTGCAGCTGAAAACGGCATGTCTCGATGCGCAAGCGGCGCTCCTCATCCGACATCTTCGCCTGCCCGCTTTCCGCGCGCAGGCTGGACCATGCCTCGTAGGCCGCCGCCGTTTCTTTAAGCTCGGTTTGCAAATCACCGAAGCGGTCCAGCAGTTCGAGTTGAATGGAAGATTGAAGCAGGGTCTGATGCTCGTGCTGGCCGTGAAAATCGACCAAGACATTGCCCAGCGCGGAAAGAATCGAAAGCGGGGCGCCTTGAGAGTTAATCCAGGCGCGCGTCTTGCCCGAGACGTCGAGCTCGCGCCGCAACAGCACGGGCGACTGCATGATCTTAAACTGAGCCCGGATCTCCTTGGGGAAATCCTCCTGATCGAAAGCCCCGATGACTTCCAAACGTTGGGCCCCGGCACGCAGCCAGGAAGAGCTGCCGCGGGCTCCCAGCAAAAAGCCCAGGGCTTCTATCAGGATGGACTTGCCGGCTCCGGTTTCACCGGTCAGCGCATTGAGGCCCTCCGACAGGGTCAGGGTCTGCTCGTCAATCACCGCAAAATTCTTTATGGTCAGGGATCTCAACATAAATTACCGTTCCCCCCACTTAAGCTTCCGGCGCAGAATCTCGTAATACGAACGGTCGGGATTCAAGAGCAGCTTAAACGGCTTCTCATACCGCGCGATGCGCACCTCATCGCCGACTTTTAACGCGCAGCCCAATTGACCGTCGAGCGACAGCAAAACCCGGGGAGCCTCATGCGCATAGCGCGCCGTCAACATGACGGTCAGCGGGTCGAACGCCGGGATAATCAGCGGCCGCTGGGTCAGGGTATGCGGGCAAATCGGAGCGATCAATAAAACGTCCAGACGCGGGTCAACGATGGGGCCGGAGGCCGCCAAGGCGTAAGCCGTGGAGCCCGTGGGGGTGGAAACGATAAGTCCATCGCCGAAATAATCGGCCACGAAGCGGCCCGCGGAGCGGGTATTTAAGGAAATGGCGCGGGCCTGGTCGCCGCAGCGGATAACGCAATCATTAAGCGCGATATTGGGCCCAAAAAGACGGCGGCGGCCGCGATAAGCCTCGACCGAGATCATCCAACGCTCCTCCAGAACGAATTTCCCGGTCAAGATAGCGTCGCAATGGCGCTTGAATTCAGAGGCGTCGGTCCCGGAAAGAAAACCCAGCCCCCCCGAATTAATGCCCAGAAGGGGAATGGAGCGCGGCGCCAGGGTGCGCGCGGCGCGCAGCATGGTCCCATCGCCGCCCAAGGCGACGGCGATATCGGCTATGCGCAATTTATCTCCCAGCGCCGACGGCTTGCGGCCGATCCAAACCTTCACCCCGCGGGCTTTAAGGGCCGGCAGCACTTGTTTTAAGGTGCGCACGGCCTCCGGCTTGGTCTCGTTATAAAAAATAACGGCGGAGCGTATGATCCGCTTGTCGCTGGACATATCCAAATTAGAGTTTGAATCCATTTTTGGCGAGAGGAGATTATACTAAATTCAGCCTTGACCCGGCCTGCTAGCGCAATCCCACATAAAGTTTGGCATCCAGGGCTTGCGCGATATTTTGCGGCTGGAGCGAAATGATAGAATAGGGCGGCTCCCAAAAAATTGAAATTGTCAGGAAAATCGTCTTATCCCTTGATCCGCAATCGACTTATCCACATCACCCTGGGCGCCCCGGGCAATGTGGATAACTTTGGTGCCGCTCAATGAGGCCCTCGCTTGTTGTAGGCCTGATGTCCGGCACCTCCGCCGATGGGGTAACCGCGGCCCTGGTGCGACTTTCGGGCCGTTCGGTTTCAGTGCTGCGGCATAAAACCTATCCCTATTCGCCCGGCCTTCAATCCCGGGTTCTTAACGCGCCGGAGTTGAAGGCCGCCGAGCTTTCGCGGCTTAATATGGAGCTGGGAGAGGCTTTCGCTCAAGCGGCCTTGAAGCTGGCCGGCCGCTCGCCTGTGAGGCTTATCGGCTCGCACGGCCAAACCGTATGGCATGGCCCGGATAAAGATCCGCCAAACACTTTGCAACTGGCCGAACCCTGCGTCATCGCCGAGCGCACGGGCGCCGACGTCATCGCTGATTTTCGGCCGCGAGACATCGCGGCCGGAGGGCAAGGCGCCCCGCTTATGCCCGCTTTCGATGAATTTCTTTTCGCGCAGGGGCCCCTTCGCGCCGCACAGAATATCGGAGGTATTGCCAATGTTTCCATGGTGGGCCGCGGCAAGCTCTGGAGCGCTTTTGACACAGGCCCGGGCAACACTTTGATGGACTTGGCCGTCCGTCTGGCGACGAATGGCCGGCAGGAGATGGACAGGGATGGCCGGCTGGCCGAGCGCGGCAAACCAGACGAGAGAAAATTAAGCGAACTGCTGCAACTTCCCTACTTCCGGCAAAAGCCGCCCAAATCCTTGGACAAGAGTTTATTCAGCGAAGAATTCCTGCGCCGCTATTTTGGCACCATCAGCCGCAGCCGCCTTCCCGATGTTCTTGCCACGCTTTGCCTATTAACCGCCCGATCCATCGCCGATTCCTACCGCCGTTTTAGCCCGCGAGGCCTAATAATCCAGGAGGTCGTGGTCAGCGGAGGGGGCGCTCTTAATCCCGCGCTCATGCAACATCTGGCCCAAGAGTTGGAAGCCCCTCTCGTGCGCTCGGAAAAATACGGCATCCCCGTCATGGCCAAGGAAGCGGCTTGCTTCGCCTGGCTGGCTTGGCGCGCCCGGGCGCGCCAAGCTAATAATTGCCCGCGAGCCACCGGCTCCCGCGGCCCCAGAATTTTGGGTAAAATTGTTCTAGGAGACCGTTAAAAGAAATGAAAATATCGAAAAACGTCCTGCAGCGCATGAAGCGCTATCCGCGCTTTTATCAAGCCGTATGGAAGGCCTGCGCGGCGATTCCCAAGGGGGAAGTGCGCACTTACGGCTGGATCGCCCGGCAAATCGGCAAACCCAAGGCCGCCCGGGCCGTGGGGCAGGCTTTGGGCAAAAACCCCTTCGCGCCCCTCATCCCTTGCCACAGGGTGGTAGGGGCCAACGGAAGCTTGACCGGCTATTCCGCTTCCGGAGGCGTCAAAACCAAGCGGCGCATGCTGCTCAAGGAAGGAGTGCGGGGCCTATAAAACACCGGCTTCTTTTAACCGCCGCTTGCTTTTTAACTTCAACCTGGGTGCTGGCCGCCGACCTGGCCGTGCTCAATTTCGATATTGATAAAACCGCTCCCGGCTCCCAGGAGGCGACCAGCCGTTTAGCCGAAGCCATAGGCGAAGCGGACCCGGATTTAGTGGCCCTGCAAAACGCTTGGAGGCTGGGCGATGGCTCGGCTCTGCCGCGATTGGGGCTGCCTTACTACGGCGGGCGCATGAGAAACGGCTTAATCGTGCTCTCCCGCTTTCCCATTATCGAGGAAAGATGGCAAGCCTTCAGCTGCCCGATGTCGCGGCTGCGGCGCAGCGGACTGCGGCAGATCGACAGCGGCATTCTCCTGGTGCGCATGCAGACCCCGCAAGGGCCGGTCGACGCTTACAACACCCGTTTCATCGCCGATGAAGGAGCGGTTCAGTATAGAACTTTGCGCATGACCCAGATTTTCGAGCTGGCCTCCATGGTTGAAACATATTCCGCCGGCAAGCCCTTCTTGATTCTGGGAGACCTCGGCCAAGATTCCGACCGCCGGCTTCTTGGCAACCTGCTCGGGCTCCACCATTCCTTGCTGCCGGGAGACGCCGACGCGCAGCAGGCCTCTTTGCCCGCGGAAATGTTTAAGCCGGTTGCCTTGCGGCGAATCGAAGCTCTAGGACAGATCGAAGAAGCCTCCGCGCGCATGATCGAAACTTTCCGGCGGCGCTTGACCAAAGGCTCCTGGTTCCCCATCTACGGCTTCATGTTGACCCTGCGCTATGAACGCCAGATAAATCAGCTGGAAACGATCAAAATTCGCGCTCAAACCGCGCGTATCCGCACCCTGGCCTCCGCTTCCAAGCGCAAAACGTCAAAATGAAATTCAGACTTCTCGCGCTCTGCCTGCCGGGCTCTTTGCTTTCGGCTTGCGTCTTTTACCCGAAGCCTCATTGGACCGTCAAATCAGGCCAGGCACAGCTTCAATCTGAAAAGCTCATACTGGTCAAGGCCGAGCTGATCAAGAGCTGCGAAACCTCCCAGGGAGAATCCGAACAGATCCTCAAATCGAAGGAAACCATGACGGACTCCAAGGGCCGTTATAAGCTGCGCATCGCGGGCCTGGTTTGGAATTGGAGAAACCTCATGAGCCAGGCCGAATGCTCCAGCCGCGTGCAAATGTATCTATGCCGGGAAGGCCCGGATTCCTGCGTCGAAGCCGACGACGTCGATATAACCGTCCTCGGCAAATAAAGCTATCGGCAGATGATGGCGTTCAGGTAGCGCCCCATCACGGAACCGTCTGTAGGATGCCCGTCTGCGTCAATGACGACCGTGACGGCGGGGATGGGAGCCGGCTCGACGGCGACGGACTCCCTCAGGCCTTGAATCCCAAGCAGTTTAGCGAGAAATTTACAAACGCCGTCCGGATTTGAGGCGGAGTTGATAAAGCGCCCAGCCCAGCCCAGCCCGTTGCCCGTGGACGGACGCAGGATCAGGACTGTCCCATCAGCCCGGCGGATTCTCGTGCCGGGAATCGCGCGGTAATATCCGGGTGGCAATTTGATGGCTTTCGCTTCCACGGCGGCAACGGGATAGTCCTGGCGCGACAGGCGACCCGCTTGAGACGCGCTTTGCCGTTCCGCGTCCTCGAGCTGCGCCAAAGCCGGCGATTTTATCCGAGCATCGGCATCCCCCAAGGCCCAGCCGATAAGCAGCGCCGCCAGCACTGACGGATGAATTTTAAACATTTTCTTACCTCCTCCGATCGCAATCCTGCCTATTATTCATTATCCCAAAAACTTGCCGCCGCACGCATAGGTCTTTAGTCCTGCAATAGCGAAATCTTTAGACCCAGAAACAACCAGGCGCCTTTCAACCTAGAAAATAGTCCGCAACATTTTCGGGGGCCAAATCGTATATAAGACATGGGCTCCAGAACCCCGTACCGGCCGCCTAAAAATAAAAACTGCGACCGAGGGGCGGGATTCCTGAAGCCAGCCCGCCGCCGGCCCGGAAGGCCCAGCTCCCCTTTCGGGCCGTCCCTTTCCAAAATTACTGTAAGGGACGGCACCATTCAATATTTTGGAATGGTGCCGGGGTGCCGACATTGCCGCTGGGGTCAGACCGCTTTTAGACCAAGCTTCTGGTTATAGCCTGCTCGAGGTCATCGATCAAGTCGTTGACATCCTCGATGCCCACGGAAAGACGGATGAGGCCGTCCACCAGGCCGGACTTAAGTCTTTCTTCGCGCGGGATGGATCCGTGTGTCATGCTGGCGGGATGCCCGATCAAAGACTCCACGCCGCCCAGGCTCTCCGCCAAGGAAAAGACCTCGGTCATGGAAATCATGTGCTTGGCGCGCTCCATATCGCCTTTTAATTCAAAGGAAATCATGCCGCCGAAGCCGCACATCTGGGTTTTGGCCAGAGCATGGCCGGGATGATGAGGCAGGCCCGGATAGTGCACCGAGACAACCTCCGGGTGAGCCAGCAAATGCTTGGCCACGGCCATGGCGTTTTCGCAGTGCTTGGCCAGCCGCAGGGGTAAGGTCTTAGTGCCGCGCAGAACCAAAAAACAGTCCAGCGCGCCGGGCACGGCTCCCACCGCATTCTGCAGGAATTTAAGCTTCTGAAAAAGCTGTTCGTCATTGCTCACCACGCAGCCCCCGATCACGTCGGAATGCCCGCCGAGATATTTGGTGGTGGAATGAACGACCAAATCCGCCCCGTGAGACAAGGGCAATTGCAAGGCGGGCG
>MGUO01000137.1:741-6755 GCA_001800015.1 Elusimicrobia bacterium RIFCSPHIGHO2_02_FULL_57_9 | reverse complement strand
TAAGCCACTTTTCATATTTTTGGGCGCCGTCGGCTTCATCCTGGGCCAAGCCCACGGCAAGATAGGCGGCGGATTGCGGGTCGTATTTTATCCACTCCCGGATTTCGTCAAGACGCGACGATTCGTCCGGCGCGGCGCTTATCTTGGTTCCCAGCGTTGAGCGGGCTATGCGCCGGGCCAAGGCCTCGCGGGCCTCCTCGTCGCTTTCGAGCCTTTTTTTAACGTCGGAATAAAGCTGCTCCTGCGCCGGGTCTTCTTGAGCCCGGCCTTCGACCGGGTCCTCAGCCATGACAAAAGAGGCGGGCGCCAGAAGCAAAAATAATAGCAACGAGCTTTTTTTAAGGCTGAACGGGGGCATGAACGGTGTCCGAGCTTTCCGACAAGTCGAAGATGAATTTCTTTCCCGAGTGTATTTTACCCTCGTCGTTGATATGGGCTAGTCCCATATAAAGCTCGCCCGAGGGGATATCCTTGCGCGCCGTGCCCTCGGTTTCAAAAAAAGTGTGGGTGGCGCTGTGGTCGGGGACGGCCCAGCGTACCAGGGCGTAGCGGCCGTTGGGCGTTAAAGACATCAGCTGCAGAATCGGGAAGGGGCCCACTTGGAGCAGGGTGTTGCCGGTGTATTTTTTGGCCAGCACGCTCCAGCCCTTATCCGTGTTTAAGGCCATGAGCACTTTCTCGCCGTTCCTGGAAAAAATCAAAGGCTCGCCGTTTTCTGGCATATCGGCGTCGGTGCTGGACCAAAGCTCCTTGCCGCTGGTGCCGAAAAAGCGCAGCCGCCTGCGGGTTTCCAAAATCTTGGTTCGCTGGGTATCCCAGACCGTGGTCTTATCCATGGTCCAGGCAAAGCGTCCGTTAGGCGAGGCGCCGGCGCGTATATCGCGGACATTGACGCGCGTGCCGGTGGGATCTTCCGTCACACCCAGGCCCGTTTCGCCGACCAGGGCTCCGGACTGGTCGTAGAAGAGAAGCGACGACCCCTGTTTAAGCCAGGCGCTGACGCGCTGCGAGGATGCGGATTCGGATTCCGGCTCCTGCGCCCCGCTTGGGCCGCCGGCCGATATTCCGGCCAGAAGCAGAGTCAGCGCCGCGATTCTCAAGGGTTTAATGCCTCCACATCAATGGATTTTTCCGTCCGGGGATAAAGCCGCACCGCGAAAGGCTGAGTCAGGGCTTGAATGACCATCCCGTTTTTGGGCGGCTTGGTAATTCCATAGCGCGCCGTGAACCTGGAAGAGGTTTCCAGGGGCTTATCGAAATATACATTATAGCCGCCGGTGTTGTAAGTGCCGGCGAAAACGGCCACGGCAAAATTGCGTTTCAGGTCCGCCGCCGGGGCGGGCTTGCCGATTTCCTCCCAGAGCCTGCGCCATTCCTCGTTGCTGTGCACGATCCGGTAAGAGGCCGAGGATACTTGGCAGAAAGCGCCTTTCCATTTCATGGCTGCAGCCTCCTTCTTTACCTTGGCTGTCCGGCTCTTGGGCGCCCCGATCGCAATACCGATCGGGGCGCCCAGAAAAATTGCCGCCGCCAGCGCCGAAAAAAATTTAGCCATGCCTTCCTCCGATCAGGATTTTGGGGATGCGCAGGGTGGGCTGTCCGTCGCCGACCGGCACGCCCTGGCCGTCCTTGCCGCAGGTGCCGATGCCCCAGCCGATATCCCAGCCCACGCGGTCGATGGATTGCAGAATAACGGGCCCAACCCCCAATAAATTGGCGTCGCGCACCATATGACGGATGATGCCATCCTTGACCCAGTAGCCCTCATCGACTTCGAAAACGAACTCTCCCGTCGCGGTATTGACCTGGCCTCCGCCCATGCGGGTGACAAAAATGCCGGCCTTCAGGCTTTTAAGAATTGAGCGCGGATTGTCAGGGCCCGGCGCGATATAAAGATTGGACATGCGCGGAATAGGCCGGCAGTGAAAGGACTGGCGCCGGCCATGCCCGTTGGAAGCCTTGCCCTCTTTCATGGCCGTGACTCTATCGTAGAGATAATCCGTCAGCACCCCGTTTTTGACCACGGCGGTCGGCTTGGCCTCTATCCCATCGTCGTCGAATTTAAAGCCGCCGCGATAGAAGGGAAGAGTCGGATCGTCGATTACGGTGATGGTCTCGGGAGCCACGCATTTGCCGATTTTCCCTTTATAAGCCGGCGACGAGCCTTCCTGGACATGATCCGCTTCCAAGGAATGGCCGATGGCCTCGTGGATGAAGGTCCCCCCGGCGGAGCTGGAAATAACGATGGGCATTTCTCCGGCCTTCGCCTTCGGGGCCTTAAGCTTCGCCAGAGCGCGCCGCGCGGCGTTGCGAGAGGCCAATTCGGGATCGTTGTCAACGAGCAGTTCATAGCCCTTAAGCCCGCCGAGCACCTCGCTGCCGGTTTGAAGCATTCCGTCTTTCTCGGCGACCACGGTGACCGAGAAAAGCACGAAAGATCGTTCCTCGCGGCAATGCGCGCCCTCGCTGTTTAGTATCTCGATGTCACGGCGGCGCTGGCTGTAAGACAGGCTGACCTGGCGGATATGCGGGAATTCCTCGCGCACGATGCGGTCTATTTTCCTAAGCCGGGCTATTTTCTCGTCCAGCGGGATCGAAGCCGGATCGATGCGGATCGGATGGCGATAAATTTTCGCTTCGCCCATGTTGACAGGGGCCCGGTCATTTTTGCCGAAAAGATTCAAACGCAGTTTCGCGGCGGTGTCGGCGTCAAGGGCTTGCGCGCTGCCCTGCAGGGTTTCAACGGCGGGCCCCCGGTGCCGCAAATAGCGCAAACCCATGCCGCGCTCGGAGCTTGAGGCGATATCCTCGATGCGCGAATCCTCCAGCTGGATGGAATCGGAGGAGGACTGCTCCAGGTAAGCCTCGCCATAATCCGCGCCGCCAAGAATGGATGAGAAATCCTTGGCGCTGGCGGCGGGCATTAAGCTCATAGCCGCGTGCCGGGCCTGGCCGGCAGCCGGAGAACCACCGTGGTGCCCTTGTCGATCTGCGAGGAGAGTTCGACTTTTCCGCCATGCCCTTCAACGACCTTTTTGACAAAGGGCAGGCCCAGGCCGCAGCCCTCCACTTGTCCCGTGAAGAATGTTTCCACTTGGTGGAATTGGCTGAAGACCTTGTCTTGATCCTCGGGAGGGATGCCGCGCCCCGTATCCTGAACTTTTATAGCGATCTGATCGGGCGAACCTTCTACGGTAATGGCGATTTTTTTCTCCGGTTTTGTATCGAACTTGATCGAGTTTTCAACCAGGTTTTTGACAGCGTCGCGCAGTTGCTCTTTATTGCAGATCACGGTGATTTTGCCGTCCGGCTGATAGTCGATGGACGCGCGAGCTTCGGCCAGTCGGGCGCCGAGGTCCTTTAAAGCCTCTTGAATGATATCGTTCACGGCGCAGGGGACAAACTGGACGGTGCTTTCCGGATTTTCCAGCGTCGTGTAGCATAACAGCTTCTCCACCAAGCCTGCCAATTTCCGGCCTTGCACGGCGATTGATTCGGCGGCTTTAAGCGCGATGGGCGAGGGGGGCGTGTCCGAGAATTCAGAAAGCAACACCTCGGCAAAACCGGTGATCGCGGCCAGGGGCGTTTTTAGTTTGTGGGAGATTAAAGCTAGGAAGGTGCGCTTAACATTCTCTTTTTGCCATTTTTCGGTATCATCGCGGAAAACGCACAGCCAGCCAAGAGGCAGGCGGTTGATTTTTCCGCCAAGCACCAATTTCTTGGGCTGTTCGCGCACGGCCACAAAATCCGGGGAGGCGACGCCGGCTAAAATTTGCGGCAGATCGGGGGTCAGGTTTAACCCAGTGAAAGCATCGGCCAGGTTCTCGGGGTCGCCCGCCCCGGTCAGTTTGCGGGCGGCCTGATTTATAAGCAGAATGCGGCCCGAGCCGTCGGTTAGAATCGCGCCATCCGCCATTTCGGTGAAAATGGTGTCGAGCCTAAGCTTTTCTTCTTTAAGCGATGAGAAAAGCCGGGCATTGTCTATGGCGACGCTGGCCTGGGAGGCGAAGGCTTCGAAGGTTTTTAAATCGCGGGCGTCGAAAGCGCCGTTGTTTTTATTGAGGGCCTCCACGACCCCGATCAGCCGCCCCTTGATCATCAATGGCACGGCTAGGATAGAGCGGGTGACAAAACCGGATTGAGCGTCAACCTGGGCCGACCAACGCGGGTCCGCGCGCGTGTCGTTGATGATGATTCCCTTAAGGTCGCGGGCCACGCTGCCCGCGATTCCCTGGCCTATATTAAGACGCAGGCGGCTGGCTTGCTCGCCCAAGCCCAGGGCGACGTCGAAGTAGAGCTCCTGAGTTTTCTCATCCAACAGCAAAAGCGAGGCGCTCTGCGCGTCCACTACCCGCGCGGAGAGCGCCAGGACGGTTTTTAAGAGTTCGTCGATGTTTAATTTGGAGGACAGCAGCCGCCCGACTTCGAGCAATAGCTCAAGGGCCTCCGACTGAGTTTGAGGCATGCAGTAAAAGTACCATATCTAACCGGAGAGGGGAAAGTGGGACTCAAAGGCCTTGCCGCGAGCCATGGTCAAGGGATCGCCGGTTAAAAGCACCACAGTATCGATATCGGGAAGATTCGAGGCTATGGCTAAGACGGGAACGGCTTGGGGTCCGATGCGCCTCTTTAAAAAAGCCTGGGCGAGACTTGCGCCGACCAGGGTGTGAGTGATGGGATCCATAAGTTATAATTTAACCCTTGGAGAGGTGGCCGAGCGGTTTAAGGCACCAGTCTTGAAAACTGGCATACCCAAACAGGGTGTCGTGGGTTCGAATCCCACCCTCTCCGCTGATTTCCCGCGCTTTCTGCAAGCCAGCCCGGCCGTGGGCCGGGCTGGCTTGTTTGCTATATTAAGGTAGGATTTTACGGAGCTTGCACGTCACCGCCCCGGCCGGGGAACGGGGATGGGGCTTGCTCGCCAGTCCTCGCCCAACCAGTGGCTGGATCCATCTTTGTGCAGCGATAGGTCCATCCCTCAGGATTGCCTTCTCCCACGTAGTTGGGATCCTTCACCATGCCGCCCTCAAGGCACGTCACGGTGGCGGGATTGTCTGATGCGCATTCCTCACCGCTGTCGTCCCATCTTCCGGTCGGGTGCGTCCCAATCGGACAGTAGCTGTTTCCGCGCTGAGCGGACACGGCCTTGTTGAACTTGATTCCGCGGATCACGCCGAACGTAGCAGCCCGGCTGGCCGCGGCTTCCAGGGACTCGCCGGCGCGCGGCGCCTGGGGGGCGTCTTCACCGGGAAGGTCTCCCCAGCGGGCGGCAGTCGGATTGGCTGCGCGCGGCGCTTGAGGGGCGTCTTCACCGGGAAGATCTCCCCAGCGGGCCCAAGCACCATTTGGAGCGGCTGATACGATCATCGCCAATGCGAAGAGTCCGCTGACGATCTTCATTGCCTTTGTCATGTGTATGCCTCCACTTCTTTTTTCCCTTGATTAAAAGGGTTTTGCAACTAGTGATTCATTCTACTCGTTACGGATCGGCGCGTCTTGGGTTTTGGAGCCGGCAAAGCGATAAAAAAAGCTCCAGAAGCGCCGCAGGCTCTTTGGGGCCAAAATGTGAAGTATCACTTCTCATGGTGTTTTGTTTTTGCTAAAATGAATCATGCTGGGGTTCGCGCAGGTTGTCCGGGAATTGCGTCAGCAGGCGGGGCATGATTCCGCGCGTTCCTTTTATAAGCGTTTGGGCGGGCAGAAGTTTTTCGATTGCACCTACAAGGCTTACCTTAATGTAGAAAGCGGGCGTTCTTTGCCCCAGCCGGGGCTGGCCTTGTGCATCTGCCGCGCTTTACGCGCATTCGACAATCGCCAGAGAGGCCGGCAGCTGATCTCTTCCTATCTGCGTTCGCTGATCGGCAGCGAGGATTTGGCCGGGTTTTTGATCCAAGTGCTTTCCGAGAAAAATCTGGCCACCGGCTCAGAGGCCTTGTTTCAAAAGGCCTCCGAAAGCAGCATCTCGGCTAGGACCATGCCCTTGACGCAGGAGCATGTCCAGCTGCTTTACGGCG
>MGUO01000137.1:0-708 GCA_001800015.1 Elusimicrobia bacterium RIFCSPHIGHO2_02_FULL_57_9 | reverse complement strand
CCAACGATTACGGCCATTGGAGCGAGGGGGATCTGGCGGCTATTCTGGGCTTCCGTCCGGCTCGTTTGCGCGCCGCTCTTTTTCCGCTAATAAGGGCCGGGCTTATAGCTCAGGATAAGGATAAAAAATATTTCTGCCCGCATACCGGTAAGGTTTTCATCTCTCCGCGCCGGAAGTTTTTCCGGCCGCGTTTTCTTAAGCTGTTAAGGGGCCTGTGGACCTCCATGGCCGCTCGCCGCGGCAAAAAAGTTTTTAATCATGCCGTGCTGCTGCGGGCGCCCGAGGCGGAATTCAGGGAATTCTTCCCTTATTTAGCGCAAAGCGTTTACGGCGCTCATCTTTACGGTAAAAAGGAGGGAGGTTCGGACACGGCGGTTTTCGTTATTGAAGCGTCCGTTCGAAAACTCTCAAGGTTCTGATGGCGGCAAAGAAGCCACGCCGGGCCGAGCGCGATAAGCCGGGGCTTAAGCGTTTCGCGGATATGGTCCGCCGCTGCCGGGAGAACGCCGGCTATGCCAACACCAGGTCTTTCTATCAGGCTCTGGGGGGCCGTGAATTTTTCGGCTGCACCTACAAAGCGTATTTAAACGTTGAAAACGGGGCCTCCCTGCCCCAGCCCCGGCTGGTGGAGCGGTTGGTGGCCGCCTTTAGGCTGGCTCTTCATAAGGAACAGGCGCGGGAATTCGCCTTATCCTATCTCGGCCTCCT
>MGUO01000136.1 GCA_001800015.1 Elusimicrobia bacterium RIFCSPHIGHO2_02_FULL_57_9 | reverse complement strand
CTGGCGGTGGGAGGATTCGGCGACACCTCCCTCTCCACCGCCGAGGTGTACGACCCGGCAGCGGGAACCTGGTCCTCCACCGGCAACCTGATCGGCCTACGCTACAACCATACGGCCACCTTGCTTTCCAACGGCAAGATCCTGATGGCGGGGGGATACGGAGCCGACTACATCTCCACCGCCGAGCTGTACGACCCCTCAACGGGAACCTTCACTTCCACTGGTAATCTCATCGGGAGGCGCTACCAGCACACCGCCACCCTGCTTTCAAACGGCAAGATCCTGGTGGCGGGGGGAACCGATGGGGCGTACCTCTCCACCGCCGAGGTCTACGATCCGGCTACCGGGATCTTTGCCTCGACCGGCAACCTGATCGGGAGGCGCGATGAGCACACCGCCACTCTCCTTCCCAACGGCAAAGTGCTGGCGGCGGGGGGATATGACGGTACCAACTCTATCTCCACCGCCGAGGTTTACGATCCGGCGACGGGAACCTGGTCCGCGACAGGCAATCTGATCGGGAGGCGCTACAACCACACCGCTACCCTGCTTCCGAACGGCCGCGTCTTGGTGGCTGCGGGACAAACCCTATCTACTGCCGAGCTCTATGACCCTGCAACCGGCACCTTTACCTCTACAAGTAACCTGATCGGGAGGCGTTACTTCCACGCTGCCACCCTGCTTTCCAACGGCAAGATCCTGGTGGCGGGGGGATATGACGGTACCAACTCTATCTCCACCGCCGAGCTGTACGACCCGGCAGCGGGAACCTGGTTCGCGACCGGCAACCTG
This sequence comes from Elusimicrobia bacterium RIFCSPHIGHO2_02_FULL_57_9, assembly GCA_001800015.1. Taxonomy (GTDB): domain Bacteria; phylum Elusimicrobiota; class Elusimicrobia; order UBA1565; family UBA9628; genus O2-02-FULL-57-9. Next base: position 720 of record MGUO01000136.1, on the reverse strand, counting down.
ATCGGGAGGCGCTACTTTCACGCTGCCACCCTGCTTTCAAACGGCAAGATCTTGGCGGCGGGGGGATACAATGGCGCCGCCCTTTCCACCGCCGAGCTGTATACCCCCCGGACCTCGGATGTCTATGCGCAGAAGTACAATTTGGCAGGTGCATCACAGTGGGGAGGAGGGGCGGATATCAAGGTCAATTCCGATGACGGAAACCGGGAGACCACGGGAGATAAAGCGTCAAACTACGACCACCTCAACCCCAAAGTCAAACTTGATTCTTCGGGGAACGCCATCGTGGTCTGGCAGGAGAGCCGCAATTCCGTGTATGGGGATGATATTTATTCCCAGAAACTCCAATCTTCGGATGGCGCCAAGCTCTGGCCGGCGACATCCTCGAGTACCGACAAATTTGCTTCGACCGGAAACATGATCGGCCTACATCGAGAACACACCGCCACCCTGCTTTCAAACGGCCGCGTCCTGGTGGCGGCGGGATTTGATGGAACGGACACTTTTTCAACCGCTGAACTCTACGATCCCGCAACGGGAACCTTCACCTCTACCGGAAACCTGATCGGAGGGCGGTACCGACACACCGCCACCCTGCTTTCAAACGGCCGCGTCCTGGCGGCGGGGGGGTACAATGGCACCTCTCTTTCCACCGCCGAGGTCTATGATCCAGCTACCGGAACGTGGTTCTCGACAGGCAATCTGATCGGGGGGCGTTTC
>MGUO01000135.1 GCA_001800015.1 Elusimicrobia bacterium RIFCSPHIGHO2_02_FULL_57_9 | reverse complement strand
CATTCACCGGAAGCAATCGCCAGCCTTGACGTAACCGTCAATTCAAGGTAGACAAAATCAAAAGGCTTGATTACGTAACTGTAAGCCCCCAGGGATATAGCCTTTTTGACCATCGCCTCATCGCCGTCCCCCGAAATCATCACAATCCCCATATCCGGGTTGATGACCAAGAGCGCGGGTAATATTTCCAATCCGCTCATTCCAGGCAGATTGACATCCAGCAGCGCGCAGGAAATCTTTTCAGACTTGGCCACGGCCAGCGCCTTTTCTCCGTTTTCCGCTTCCCATGTTTTGAACCCCTTTTTGGCAAAGAAAATGTTCAGCAAATTCCTGGTCGCTTCATCATCTTCCACGATCAGCAAGGTCCTTTCTTTAGCCGGCGCACGAAACAAACGGTGCCCGGCCTTGAGGATCTTCTCTGTCTTTTGGAGAAGCCCGGAAATGCCCTCCCCTTTGTCGATAACCTCGTTGGCCCCGGCCTTCCTCAGCCTCAATTCCACGTCCCTGTCCACCATGCCCGAATAAATCACAATCGGGATATCGCTTTTTGCCGCGCGGATATTGGTCAAAAAAGAATCTCCATGTTCTGCGCGCATGTGCAGATCCAGGATCACAAGATCAAACTCCTCCCGCCCCACCCGTTCGAAGGCCTGCACTAATTCCGGGACGGAAATCACGGTGTGTCCTTCCCGGCTGAACCCCTGGTCCAGCAGCCCACGGATATGCGCATCATCATCCACCACTAGAATTCTTGCCATTTTCTGTCCTCCTACTGTTCCTTCAAATGGATGAACACCTTGACCATTTCACGCGCGATGGCCCCGTCACCGGGCTCCCGGCTGCCAAAATCGGCAAAAACACCGCCCAAGCTGCGAATCTTATTGGCCAATGTCTCAATCCTGGCCCCGTGGATTAAAAATACGGCGACATCATCGGAGGTATAATCGATTTTCCCGCCCGCCTCACGGACAGCCCCCAGCAGGTGATCCCGCTGTCCCGGAATAATAAGGAAGTGCCAGTCCAGAACGTTTTCCCCCGCGGGCGCCTGTTGCTCGAGCGAGACAAAAACGCCGTTCTTTTTAACAATCGGAATATCGGACGTTCCCGCCGAGTCATCGTCGCGCCGGACAAATAAGATGGACACGGGGATGATCCGGTCAGGAAATCTCTCGTCTGACATAAATTCAGGAACATTCATTTCCGCTTTGGCCTCGAACTGGATGCCGTCGATCAGGAGTTTCAGCTGCTTATACGCCGCCTTAAAAATGAGAACATCCCCGTCCTCATAATCCACAGGAATACCCAATACCCTGACGGTATTGATCAGCTGCTCGCGCTGGGTATCCCGGGAATACGGAATATGCCAATGGACGGAAACCGGCCCGGCCGCGGGCTCATCCGTCAAAACCGCGTCGGCGGCTGACGGGGCGTCGGGTGCCGGCGTTTGATTTTCTGTTGGGCCCGGCTTGATTTCTTCTTTATCTTCAACCTTCTGTTCCGGGGT
>MGUO01000134.1 GCA_001800015.1 Elusimicrobia bacterium RIFCSPHIGHO2_02_FULL_57_9 | reverse complement strand
GGCCCACAGCGTGTTGGTTGATGTTTATGGCCTAGGCGTGTTGATTCAAGGCGAGGCGGGTATCGGCAAATCAGAATGCGCCATGGAGCTTTTAAAGCGCGGACACATCCTCATCGCCGATGACGTCGTGCAAATTCAGCACCGCCGCGGCGGGGTTTTGCGCGGCAGCTGTCCGGAGCCGCTCAAACATTACATGGAGGTCCGCGGTCTTGGGGTTATTGACGTGAAGCTGCTTTTTGGAATCGGCTCCATCTTGGATCGAACCCGCATCGAGCTGGCCATCAGGCTTGAGCCGTGGGCCTCGACCACTCCTGCCGAGAGAACCGGGCTTGAGACCAAATACATGACGATCCTGGATGTGGAGATTCCGCTTATTCGCATTCCTGTAAGCCCGGGGCGCAATCTGGCCGTATTAATTGAGGTGGCCGCCCTTAATCAGCGCCTGCGCAACCAGGGGTATTTTTCCGCGGAGACATTCAACCAAAAGCTGATCTCCCGGATGAAAACCAAATGAAGAAAGAGCGCAAGGTTTTTATCATTACGGGCATGTCGGGCGCGGGTCGAAGCCAAACCCTGAAGGCTTTCGAGGATTTCGGCTATTTCTGCGTGGACAACCTGCCCATCGCCCTACTCGACCGTTTCGCCGAGTTTTTGGTCAAATCTCCGGATATGAGGAGGGTGGCCTTGGGGATGGATATCCGCGAGGGCAAGGCGCTGCTGTCAGGCCTGCCGGAAATGCTCAAGCGCCTCAAGGCGCGCGGGATCGATCATCGCATATTATTTTTGGACGCCGCGGATGCCGCGCTGGTCCAGAGGTTCTCCGAGACGCGCCACCGGCATCCCTTAGGCACGAAAATATCAAGGGCCATCCGCGAGGAGAGGCAGCGGCTGTTGCCCATCAAGGAAATAGCGGACAAGGTGATCGACACCAGTTCCATGACCTTGGGCGAGCTTAAGGAAAGTATATCCCAGACCATGGGGCTGACCCGCACGCGCGAGATGACTTTATCCGTGATATCTTTCGGCTATAAATACGGCCTGCCCATGGACGCCGACATCGTAGTTGACGTGAGATTTCTTCCCAACCCCAACTACGTCCCCAGCCTTAAAAAACTGACAGGCCTTCATGCCGGGGTATCCCGCCATCTCATGGGACAGTCCCTGGCGCGCAGGTTTTTAGACGACTATTTAAAGCTTATCACGGGGCTTCTTCCCCACTACGTGCGGGAGGGGAAATCTTATTTGACCATCGCCGTGGGCTGCACGGGAGGGAGGCACCGCAGCGTCTGCATTGCGCGCTACCTGGCCGATAAATTAAGAGGCAGCGGGCATCCCATTCAGGAATTTCACCGCGACATAAACCATTGATCAACTTTATCATCGTCACGCATGGGGAGTTTGGAGCCTATTTGGTTGAGGCCGCGGAATCCATCGTCGGCTCGCAGCCCCGGGGGGTGCGCGTCGTTCCCGTTTCTGCCCGGGTGAGCGTTCCGGAAATTCAACAGCGCTTGCGCCGGGCCATAGAGGAACTAAGTTCTGCGGACGGCCTGGTGATCTTTATCGACATGCCCGGAGGCACCCCGGGCAATATTTCCTTCCCCTTGATCAAGGATCTGCCGCGCGTGGAAATGGTCAGCGGGCTCAATCTCTACATGCTGCTGTGCGCCTTCAGCCATCGGGACTACTCGTTGAGCAGGCTGGTCGAAAAGATAATAGAGTCCGGGCAAAAATCCATCAAGGACATCCGGCCTATGTATATGTCCCAGGTCAGGCATTAACCATGTCCCTGGCTCTGGTCAGGATTGATGATCGCCTCATTCATGGACAGGTGGTGGAGGGCTGGATTCCTTATTTAAAAGTGGACCAGGTTCTTGTTGTTTCCGACGCGGCCGCGGCCGATGAGATTCAGATTACGCTGATGCGCTTGGCGCTGCCTGATGCCATTGACTTGGAGGTCTTGCCCGTAGCCGAGGCGGCGCGGCACCCTGCATTTAACCCAGATTATCTGCGGCACGTGTTGGTGCTCGCGCCCGGCCCCCAGGAGGTTTTGGGCCTTCTTGAGAAGGGCGCGGTGTTTTCGCGCGTCAACGTCGGCGGCTTACACTATACCGCCGGAAGGGTGCAGCTGGGCAAAGCAATATTCTTAAGCGAGCAGGATAAAGAAGCCCTGCGCAGCATCAGCCGCCGCGGTGTCAAATTAGAAGGACGCGCCTTGCCGGGGGAGCGCGAGAGCGATCTTTCGCCGGCTATCGGGGCGCAAGCTATATGACGGGATGGGGTCTTGGGTTTGCGGTCGCGGCTGTTTCCATTGTGGAGCTGGATGCGACGGCCGCCGGGCAATTCATGCTGTCTCGGCCCATCGTCTTGGGGCCGGTTTTGGGGACTTTTTTGGGTGATCCGATTTTAGGAACAGGGTTCGGCGTGCTTTACGAATTGTTAAGCCTAAACGATTTGCCCGTGGGCGGACATTTGCCTTTGAACGTCACGGTGGCCCTGTCCGCCGCGTTGTTTTGCGCTTTGGGAACGCCGGCGGCGGCGCCAGAAATCGCTTTTCCCGGCGGCGCCCTGGCGGGTTGGGCGCACCGGCGGCTGGAGGAGTTTCTGCGCCGATCGCGCGGACGGGTGGGGGAACTGGTGGACCAGCGCTTAATACGGGGGAGCAATCCCGCGCTGCTCCGGCTGGCTGGGTTGGAATTGGCCAAACAGGCGGCAATGACCTTTTTCGTTTTAACCTCGGCAATTTCGTTTGCCGTATTATGGGGCCGCTTAGGACTGGAGGTTCCCGGCGTCCTTCAATCCGGGTTGAAAACTGGATTTGCCGTGTTGCCCTGGTTGGCCTTGGCCTCCTTGATCCGCGCCTTTAAGGTGGCGTTTTGATGGCGGCTGACAAGAGAATGGACCGGAGCATGCGCCGGCGGATTTTTTGGCGGCTGTTTTTGCTGCAAGCCTGGTGGAATTTTGAGCGCATGCAAAGCCTGGGGCTGACTTATTGCCTTGAACCTTGGTTTAAAAGATGCGGCTTAAGCGGCCGGGAACGCCGAAGCGCCATGGCGCGCCATGCAGGCGCATATTTCAACACCCAGCCGTATATGGCGGCGTTTATCGCAGGCATGGTTTGTTCTTTGGAACAGGATATAGCCGATGCCTCCGCTCGCGACAAAGAAGCGAAAGTCAAAAGACTCAGCGCCCTTAAAACCGCCGCGGCCGGCGCCCTGGCCGGGATAGGGGACGCCTTGTTTTGGGGCGCCTTGCGGCCTTTTTGCGCGGCGCTGGGCCTGGTTATAGGCTTGCTTCTTATTCGCCGGGGGATGTCCGCTTTCGGCCTAGGAATCGCCGCCGTTTATCTCGTTATTTTTAATGCCCCCTCCCTATGGGTGCGTTATGAAGGGATTGTCTTGGGTTATCGTTGGGGGGAACAACTGCCGTTTAAGCTCAAACAGTTTCCCGTGCAGGCATGGATCCAGCGCTTGCGTCTGGCCGGCGCTGCCATGGCGGCGGCGGTGTTGGTCTACGCGCTTTGGGATTTGGCGGGACAGAGGCTGATAGGGATTACAGCTTTCGCAATATATGCGCTAATTTTGGAAAAGCGTCCGCAATCCTGGACCTCGCTTTACGGCGCCACCTGCGGCCTGGGGGTTTTGGCCGCCGTAGGGCGGTCCTAGTCGTGGTGCAAAGAGAATTTTCGGTCACCAATAGGCTGGGCTTGCATGCAAGACCGGCCGCCCTTTTCGTTCATGAAGCCGGCAGGTTTAAGAGCTCTATTTTTGTGGCCAAGGACGGCCTTGAGATTAACGGGAAAAGCGTCATGGGCCTGATGCTGCTGGCCGCGGAATGCGGCGCAAAAATCATGATAAAAGCCGACGGGCCGGATGAGGGACAGGCCATTGAGGCCTTGGGTAAATTATTTGAAAAAAAATTTGATGAGGAATAGCCATGGTCGTCATTAAAGGAATCGCCGCCAGTCCAGGGATTTCCATCGGCAAGGCCTATGTCCTGGAGGATGATGAGATAGTGGTCAATCGCATTGAACTGCCGCGCGAGCTGCTGCGCGCGGAGGTCAAGCGCTTTAAGTCGGCCCAGAAAGCGACCCATCGCGACTTGGATGCCGCCGAGGCCAAAGTGCTCAAGCTGCTGGGCAAGCAGCATGCCAAGCTCATCGACGCCCACCGGCTTATTCTACGCGACACCTTGATCACCCGCGAGGTTCCCCAGCGCATAATACGGGAGGGGGTTAACGCCGAGTTCGCGCTGTCCGAATCGCTTGAAGCCGTCAACCAGCAGTTCGAGAAGATGGAGGACGAATTCTTCCGGGAAAGACGCCATGATCTCTTCGATGTGGGCAAGAGGCTTTTGTCGCACTTGCTTAAGCAAAGCAAGCGTAGCCTCTCGAACATCATCGATTCCAACTGCGTTTTAATCGCGCGCAATCTTTTGCCCTCCGATACCCTCGGGCTGCATGAAAGCAAGATATCGGGATTTGCCACGGATCTCGGGGGCAAAACCAGCCATACTGCTATTCTAGCCCAGAGCCTGGAGATCCCAGCCGTAGTCGGCCTTTCCGACATCAGCCGCCGCCTTAAAACCGGCGACCAGGTTATTTTGGATGGCGACCAAGGCATGGTCATTATTAACCCCGGCCCGGAAACCATCTCCAAATATCAAAGGGCCCAGCAGAAGTCGCTACAGGATGAGCGGGCGCTGGAAAGTCTGCGCGGTCAGCCCACGGTGACTTTGGACGGCAAGAGCTTCCGGCTCGAGGCCAATCTGGACGCCCCCGAGGAAATTAAGTCCATCCTGGCGCTACAGGTGGATGGCATAGGACTTTTCCGTACCGAGTATCTCTTTCTCAACCGGCCCGCGCCGCCGTTGGAAGAAGAGCAAGCCAAGGCTTATGCGGGCATTGTCAAAGCGCTTGATCCGCGTCCCGTGGTCATCCGCACCGCCGATATCGGCGGCGACCGGCTGGCGGACTTGGGCATCGATGGACCCAAGAATGAAACCAATCCCTTCATGGGCTTGCGCGGAGTGAGGCTGTTTTTGCGGCATACCGATCTTTTCAAGACCCAGCTGCGGGCGATCCTGCGCGCCTCTTTAAAGGGCAATGTGCGCATCCTGATTCCCATGGTTTCCTCGGTGGGGGAGGTCCAGAGCGCGCGCAGGCTGCTGTCCCAGGCGCAGGCCGAGCTTCAAGCCGAGGGGGCGGATTTCCCCAAGAAAATCGAGTTGGGCATAATGGTTGAAATTCCTTCGACCGCGATGATGCTCGAGGCTTTCCTGCCGTTCGTTGATTTTGTTTCCATCGGCACCAATGACTTGATCCAATACACACTGGCCGTTGACCGGATTAACGAGCATGTGACGCATCTTTACGATCCCTTTCACCCCGCCGTGATTTACCTGTTGGACCACGTGATTCAAACGGCGCATAAAAAAGGCCGGTGGGTGGGCATCTGCGGAGAAATGACCTCGGATCCTCAGGCCGTGCCTCTTCTTGTGGGAATGGGCGTCGATAGCCTTTCCGTTTCCCCGCGCATGTTTTTGCGCATTAAGCAGGCGGTGCGCAGCCTGCGCTATGGGCCGTTGTCTGGATTCGCGGCCAAAGCCTTGGCCTGCTCGGACTCGGAGCAGATCCGGCGGATGCTGGCGGATCAAGGGCTGCAGTAGCTCATGGCTGATACAGAGCCGGCTCAAATCCGCAATTTTTCCATTATCGCGCATATCGACCATGGCAAGTCGACCCTGGCCGACCGCCTGCTTGAGGCCACGGGAACGATCGCCCGCCGCCAGATGCAGGAACAGGTCATGGACTCCATGGAGCTGGAAAGAGAGAGGGGCATTACCATCAAGGCCAAAGCCGTGCGCATGAAATACATAGAGGGCGGCCGGGAATATGTTTTAAATTTGATCGATACCCCGGGCCACGTGGATTTTTCCTATGAGGTGTCGCGGGCGCTGGCTGCCTGCGAGGGAGCGCTGCTCGTGGTTGACGCAACCCAAGGCGTTGAAGCCCAGACCCTGGCCAATGCCAACTTGGCCCAACTGCTGTCGCTTAAAATAATTCCGGTCATCAACAAGGTGGACTTGCCCGCGGCGGATATCGATGGCGTCACCGAGGAAATTTTCGAAACCTTGAAGATTATCGAGGACCCGGTTCTGATCAGCGCCAAGAGCGGCTTAGGAACCGAGAACGTGCTTAGGGAGATCCTGCGCGGAATACCGCCCCCCTCAGGATTGCCCGAGGCGCCGATGGCCGCCCTGATTTTTGACTCCGCCTTCAGCGTTTATCGCGGCGTTATCCTGCTCATCCGTGTGGTTTCAGGACGCCTGACCAAGGGCATGAAGATCCAATTTTTCTCGACTCGCGCCGAATTTGCCGTTGAAGAAGTCGGTTTTCTTCTCCCGCGCCAGACCCCGGCGGGCATCCTTTCCGCCGGCGAAGTCGGTTACGTTATCTGCGGCATCAAGGACATCCGCCAGGTCCGTGTGGGAGATACCATAATGGACGCGGCCCGGCCGCTGGCCGCGGCGCTGCCCGGATATAAAGAAGCCAAGCCCGTTGTCTTCGCCGGAATTTTTCCCATCAACGCCGCGGACCATCAAAATCTGGCGGCCGCCCTGGAAAAATTAAATCTTGAAGACAGCTCCTTTAACTATCAAGGGGAGAACTCCCAGGCGCTTGGATTCGGTTTCCGGCTTGGCTTCCTGGGCCTTCTTCACATGGATATCGTTAAGGAGCGCCTGGAACGGGAATTTGACCTAAGCCTGATCGTGACCACCCCCAGTGTTATTTATCGCGTCCAGACGCGGGACATGCGATGGGCGATGATAGATAATCCGGCGAAATTTCCCCTATACGGAGACGTCTCGGCCATCGAGGAACCATTCGTTCTGGTCACCATCGTTCTGCCCATTGAATACCAGGAAGGGGTTTTAAACCTGCTTAAGGAAAAGCGCGGCGAATACGCGGGCATCGAATATATTTCCAGCCAGCGCATGATCATTAAATACCAGCTGCCGCTGGCTGAAATGGTGATCAACTTTTACGACAGGCTCAAATCGGTGTCCAAGGGCTATGCCTCGCTCGATTACGCCCCGGCGCAATACCGCGCCTCGGACATGGTCAAGCTGGAAATACTGATTCACGGCGATCCCGTTGACGCCTTAAGCCAGATTGTGCATAAATCCAAGGCGCAGTTGCTGGGGCGGGCCCTTTGCGAAAAGCTAAAAGGGCTTATTGACAGGCAAAATTTCGAAATTGCCATACAGGCCAGGATCGGGGGGAAATTCATCGCGCGTGAAACTCTGTCGGCCCGGCGCAAGGATGTTCTGGCTAAATGCTATGGGGGAGATATTACCCGCAAGCGCAAGCTTTTGTCGAAACAGAAGGAAGGGAAAAAAAAGGCTAAGCTTCTGGGTTCCGTTGAGATTCCCCAGGAGGCGTTTCTAGCCGTTTTAAAACTCGACGAAGGGACACAATAAACATGGAAGAGAGACTGTTTTTTATAGGCCTGGGCATGGGCGCCTATGCCTGGTTAAGCCGCAGGTTTAAGGCGGGCAACTCGCTGGACACCCCGGCCAAGGTGGGCCTCTGGCACGCGCTTTTCTGCGCTTTGGCGGGCTTTTCTATCTGCCTGGTGCTGCTGATGTCCATCGAGAGCCGCGCCAAGTATTTTCCAGTGGCCGGAGCCTTTTCAACCGGGGAGCTTTATCCAAGCCTGGCTGTAGCCGCGATCGCGGCCGTGATCGGTTTTTGGCGGGGCCGCGCCGCAGGCAGCAAGTCGGTTAAAAAAAGTCATTACCTTAACGAAGACTCTGAATGGGCCGAGACTGTGTTTTCAGCCGTATTACTAGCGGCCATGCTCATGTATTTCGTGATCCAGGCTTTTAAAATCCCATCCAGCTCGATGGAGCGGACCCTGCTGGTCGGCGACCATCTTTTCGTCAACAAGTTTATTTACGGCCTACGCATTCCCCTGACCTCGGGACATAGGCTGCTTGCCTTGCGCTCGGTGGGCCGCGGCGACATCATTGTGTTTCGCTTTCCCGTAGATGATATGACGGAGGTGCATTGCGGTTCGGTTCAATACCGCAAGGATTTTATTAAGCGCGTGGTGGGGCTGCCCGGCGATTCGGTGCAGGTCAGCGCCGGTCGGGTTTTTATCAACGGAAAGGAATTAAGCCCCGAGCCCCACGCGCAATACGTGGACGGTCCCCAGCGGCAAGCCGAATCGACCCAGGCTTTGGATGTGGGGCGCGAGCGCTACCAGCAGCTGTGGCAAAATCACCTGTTGGATAAAGAACTGCGGGATATTCAGCGTGATTATTTCGGGCCGGTCAAGGTTCCTGAGGGCAGCTATTTTGTCATGGGGGATAACCGCGACCGCTCCTGCGATTCGCGCTATTGGGGGCCGGTTGAGTCCCGCTATTTGAAGGGGAAGGCCTGGTTTATTTACTGGCCGCCCTCGCGCTTGGGGCTGGTCAATTAGCCCATGCTCTTGTCTTGGATTTTCGCTGGGTTTTTTCTCTCTTCCGCGGCCGCGGCGGAGGCTCCCCGTATTCTTGTCGCTTCCTATAACGGAATCATCACGCCGGTTGCCGCCGAATATTTAAAGTCAGGCATAGAAAAAGCCGAGCAGGGACGCTACGGCGCGCTCGTCATCAAGCTCGATACGCCCGGCGGGCTGGATTTGGCCATGCGCGACATCGTCAAGGCGATGATGGCTTCGCGCGTTCCGGTGATTGTTTATGTTTCGCCCGCCGGCGCCCGGGCCGCTTCAGCCGGCGTTTTTATCACCATGGCCGCCCATGTGGCCGCCATGGCGCCAGGAACCAATATCGGCGCGGCCCACCCCGTTCAATTAGGCGGCGCGCCTGCCGGCAAAGAGGCTCAGCCAGACAAGGCTATGGAAAGCAAGCTCACCAACGACGCCATCGCCTATCTCGAGGCTATCGCGGACAAGCGGGGGCGTAACGCCCAGTGGGCCCGCGAGGCCGTCATCCATAGCACCTCGGTGACGTCGGCGCAGGCCCTGCGCCAAAAGGTGATTGATTTCGAGGCAGAGAGCCTTCCCGAGCTGCTGGCCAAAATCGACGGCCGGAAAATCCAGGATTTTTCCGCGCCGCTACGCACCAAGGGCGCGGCGCTTCAATTCCTGGAGATGAGTTGGCGGCAGAAAATCCTGGCAGCGGTTTCCGATCCCAATATCGCCATGATTTTAATGACGCTGGGAGTCTCGGGGATTTTGATTGAGCTTTACAGCCCAGGACTTATTCTGCCCGGGATTGTCGGGGGAGCGTCGCTCATCCTGGCTTTTTACGCTTTTCAAACCCTTTCGGCCAACTATGCGGGTATATTATTGATTTTCCTAGGCTTCGTGCTGTTTTTGCTTGAGTTGAAAATTACCAGCTTCGGCTTGTTGGCTTTAGGTGGAATTCTCAGCGTTCTCTTCGGCAGCCTTATGCTGTTTCAAACCGGCGGTGAGCTCGGCTTGTCCTATGGCGTGATCGTCAGCACTGTGGGCGTCATGATAGCCGTGATGGCGGTTTTGATGTATTTGGTCCGCCAAGCTTTTGGGCGCAGGTCCCTGGCCGGAGCCGAATCCCTTAAGGGCGAAACAGCCGTGACCGTTTCGCCGCTCGATCCCATGGGGACGGTGACCTTGGACGGCGAGCTTTGGAAGGCCAGAAGCCATCAAGGCGCGATTGCCCAGGGCACGGAGGTCGAAGTAGTCGCGGTTAAAGGCTTGGTCCTTGAAGTGCGCAAAAAAAATGAATAAAGTCGGCGCCTGGAGTCGGGCGGAGCTGTTGCGCTTGGCCCTGCTTTGTCTTTTCGCCGCAGGTTTATGGGGGGTCTATCTTAAGTTCTCATTTGTCGGCTTCATGGCCGACCCCATCTGGTATTTGGAGCCCGCACGCAACTTCGCCCGCGGCTGGGGCCTGGTGTCCCGCCTTATGCTTCCCGCGCAAGTGGCTGGATTTCCGGAAGGATTTCACCCGCCGGTGGGCTATTTACATCATGGGCCTGTCGCGCCGCTTTTAATTGGGCTGGGCTACAAAATATTCGGATTTAAGGATTGCGTTCCACTGGCCATCACGTTCAGCCTGACCTTGTTGACCGGATTGATTTTATACCGCTTGGCCCGCGATGTGTCGGGAGAGGCCTGCGCCCTGCTGTCCGCCATTTTCTTTTGGTCAAGCTACCTTATTATGGAGGGAAATTACGGCTCCTTGACCGATGCGCCGTTTATTCTATTCATTACCGCAGCTTTTCTCTTTTTATGGAAATCGGGCGGCGCAAGGAGTCCGCTGTCCTGGCTTTCGGCCGCGGGTTTTACCCTCGGCCTTGCTTCCTGCACCCGGCTCGCCGGCCAAACTTATTGGCCGAGCTTTATCTTGGCCGTGTTATGGCTGCATAGAGATTTTCGCGCCCTGAGCGCATTTTTGGGAGCCCTTATCATACCTCTAATCCCGCTTTCCCTCTATAACCATCAAGCGGCCGGCGTTTATTTTTATTCTCCCGGATTCTATATTCTAAACTGGTCGCCCTCTTTCCCCGGATTCCGCTCCAGTACCAGCTATATGAATATCACGACCCTTCAGGCGCTGCTGAGCTATCCCATGGATTTCGCGCAAAAGATAGTGACCGGGCCCGCTTACGCCGTCAACCGCTTTTTGGAGAGTGCCCACGCCCCCTATTTCACGGCCCTTGTTTTTTTAGGCCTATTGGCTGATTATGGGACGCATCGGGCCGCTGAAAAATTCAGAAAACTGGCCTTGATGATTATTGTGCCGGTATTTGCCTTCAACGCGGTTATCAGCTATGGTGCGGTGCATTATCTAAACCCTTTGTGGCCAATATTTTCCGTGGTCGGAGCCCTGTTTTTGGAAAAATTCATCCGGGACAATTCAAAGGTTTTACGCCCCTGGGCGGCGCTGGGCGTGCCGATTTGCGCCCTGCTTTTCCTAAGCCCCGCGGCGCTGCAAATCAAGGACTTGTGGAAAACGCGCGCGCAGCGCCAAGCCCTTTACGAGGATGAGGGGGAAATGGGGAAGTTCGCGGCTGAGAGCACGGGCGAGCGGGAGGTGATTTATACGGATGCTAATCGCGCCGTGTGCTGGCGTGCGGACCGGGCCGCGGTTGCCCTGCCGGCTACCAAGGAAGATGCCGAGAAGACGTTTCGCCATCTTCCTCCGGATGCCATCCTTCTCACGTCGCTGCGCATTCATAGCGATGACTACGATCAATCCTGGCGGGAGGCCTTTAAAACGAAGACGCCGGTCATGGGCTTCGCGCCCTGCGCGGAGTTCTCCTCGGGAGCAATCCAGGCCGTACTCTTTCGGCGCCCGGATAATTGTAAAAACCGGCGAATCGACGCCAAACTTAAGGCCTCCCTCCGCTCTTAATGGCCGAGCCGCTTAAGCCCAGCTCGCGCAGCTTGCTCGCGACGGCCGAAGCGGCCAGCGCGTAGGCTTGCGCGTCCGGGTGGGAGTAGTCGTAGCGCATCTTGTAGAACTCGTCTCCGCGTCCGGTCGAGGCCAGCACTGGCTTGAGATCTATGAAGGGGATCCGCAGCGAATCCAGGATTCGAGCGATGCGCCGTCCCGGTTCAGGCCAACCGTAGCCAGGATACAGCTCGAACTGGACCGGTAATGCCACCGCTATCAGCGGGATGCCGCGCTTGCGGCACTCGTCGCGGATTCCACGCATCGGGCCGATGATGTCGTCCCAAGCGCGGAGGTCTAGCATCCACGGCAGGGTATCCTTGATCAGGAAAGGGTCGTATCGGTATTGTCTAAGGAAAGCCTTGGCCGCCTCCGCCGTCCGGGCGTCGCCCGGGAAGAAAGAGTCTATCAACTCCTGATCTTGCGGGCTCAGGGGCTTGCCCACCGATACGAACGGCCGTTTCGGATCCTGGTGGCGCTGGACGAAGTACATCAGCGCATTGGCCAACTCGCTCTTGAACACCAGGTCCCGGATCTGCGCCATGAGCGGGCGGACCGGCTTGGACTTGATCTTGATGGTGTCCTCGTAGACCTTGCGCTTGATGTGATCGTTCCTGTAGATGCCGACCACGACGATATCCGGCGAGAAGGCCAGCCCCTTCAGCTTGAGAAAACCCTCGTAGTCCCAAGCATCGTAGCCTCCGGTACCTCCGTTGAGGACCTCCCACTGCTCGGCGCTGGCCGTGTCTGGCGCGTTGAGGATCCGCTCAAGCTGCCGGGAGAGCGTGTCCTCTTCGCCTACGAGCGCGCCGAAGACCACGGAATCTCCCAACACCAGGATTCGCCGTCGCGCCTTCTCCAAGGTGGTCTCGGGGCCGCGCAATCCGACCCGGTTGATCCGATACTTCAGGTGATAGCCGAAGGCCTTAGGGGAGGTCACGACGCCCGGATTATTGAAGTAGGGCGGGTGTTCGTGGCCACTGGGGACGACCCCTTCGGGGATGCGGGCGATGCTCCAGCGGGCCCAGAGCTCGAGCGCGAGCAATGTGCCGCCTGCGGCGACGCATGGGATCGCGAATAAGAGCGCGGCCTTGCGCAGTCCCGATTTGGGCTTCTTCATAGCGGAGCCAGGGCGCTTTGCAAGTGATAATAAGGCGGGCGAGCCCTGTAGCGCAGAATGGCCTCGCGCAGAATTTCATCGATGAAATCCTCGTAGTTAAGCCCGGTCATCTCCGCGCAGTTGGGCACGCAATCGCCGCGGTTGATGGAGGGATTGGGGTTGATTTCAAGAATATAGGGATTGCCCAGCTTATCCACGCGCACCTCGATGCGGGCGTAATCGTGGCAGTCGAAGATATTGTAGGCATCCAGGCATATTTCGGAAATAAGAGCGGTTAGTTTTTGAGAATATTTGGCCGGGCGTTCCACCCTGATTTTCTCGTAGACGGAGTCCTCGGTCCATTTAGCCTTAAAGGGGTAAATTCCCCAAACCCCGGGCGGAAGATCGTCGAATATGGAACGCGAGAGGGGCAGGACCTTGACCCTATCCTCGTTTCCCATGATGCTGACGTCGACTTCATCGCCCTCTATGTACTCCTCAATGAGCACGGGCCGGTTGTATTGCTTAAGCATATGGTTGACCCGTTCCTTTAAATCCTTGAGGCTTTCAACCACGGATTGATTGGTTATGCCGATCGAGTTGTCCGTGTTGGCGAGTTTTACCATCAGCGGGTAGCGCAAATCCTCCCGTATTTTATCATCTTTCTGGAAAACATAGTCGAACCTGGGCGTCGGCAGGCCGTGATGCTCCAAAAGCTTCTTCACCTTGATTTTATCGATGCACAAAGCCAGGGTGAGGGGATTGGAACCCGTGTAGGGAATGCCCAAGCAGTCGAGAATGGCCGCCGCATGAGGTTCAAGCAGGCTTGAGTTATTGATGCGTTCACAGACGTTAAAAACCAACTCCACGTTGGCTTCCGCGATTTTATTAAAAGGCAGAGGGGTTTCGTTCATGTCGAAAAACGTCACCCGATGCCCTTTCTTTTCAACGGCCTGCTGGATATTGCGGCCTACGGAGGTTAGATCCTGGTGCACGGCCGCTTCATCTCCTCCAGCCGCGCCCTCGAAAATATTGCAAAGAATCCCCACATGAAGCTCTTTGCTGGACTTTAGATCCAGTCCGCGGATTTTTTCCATCCGAGCGGATTGGATGATGCGGCGCCGGGCCACCTGGGCCGCGTTAAAACGATTTCGCCGGCGGGTTTTACCGATGGATGAGGTGGAATCAAAGCGCGCCAAGTTTAGATTAATGGCGCGCATGGCCTCATCCAGATTTTCTTCGGCCTCCGCGTAGGTATCGCCGCGGCCCACCACCCAGCCGATTGCCTCGAAGCCTTCCGGCGGGACCAGCACGGGATCGCCCGGTTCCTTAAGCAGGGTCACGTCATGGACCTTGGCCGGATCCGGCTTGGGAGAGGACAGTCCGCTGATCACCCCCGAATAAGGAGGGACCAGATATTTTCCGACTAAATGGATATTGGCTTCTTTAAGTTTTTGCGCCGCGCAGGGCAAGCCGGCCGAAATCCGGGCGGCCTGTTCTATGATATCCACGCCCCAAACCGTCTTGACCCAATCGTAGATGTAATCGCCGCCCATGCGGGCGTTGATTTCAATGAGGCGGGGGCCGTTGGAGCAGATTTTCGCCTCAACGTGCAGGGCGCCGTTGGAAAGCCCGAGCGCCTTGATCGCTTCCCGGGCCATGGTCATGACTTTTTCTAAATCGGAATCCTCGTGGCGCGAGGGCATGGCATCCCCGGTTTCGACAAAAAAAGGCTCCTTGGTGGGGAAGTTGTCGGTGAAGGCATGAAAGCGGATTTGTCCGTCCTGTAGAAGAATATCCACGTCCACCTCGGCTCCGTCCATATAAGCCTCGGCGATGATTTCGGTCCCCTGCGCGTAAATGGGATCGAAAACAGGGGTCATGTTGGCCTTGATGTATTCCAAGGCATTCTTGGCTTCTTCCAAGCTGTCGACGCGGACTACGAATTGGCTGGATTCGCCCCAGGCGGGCTTAACTACAAGCGGGAAGCCGATTTTTTCGGCTTCCCGCTTGAGGTCGTTCATGTTCGCAATTTGCGCCCAGCTCGGCGAATAATGCGAGAGCTTGGCCGCAGCCAGTGTTTTTCGCGTCCGTATTTTATTGCGCGCGTTTAAAGCCGCCTCCAGGGGATGCCCGGGCCAGCCGAATTTCTCGCAGAGGGCGGCGCAAAGCGCAACCGCATCTTCCCAGAACGTCAGGGCGCCGTCGATATGATTTTCCTTAATGTGTTCTTCAACCCTAGTTACGGCCTCGGCCGCATCCAAAGTGTTTACGGAAAGAAAAGCATCGGCGTAGCGCGAGGCCCAGGAATTGTCCAAACTTAACAGCGTAACGCGCGCGCCCAGAGCCCGCAGCCTTTGAAAAATAAGGCGTTTGGTCGGCGAGGGGGAACTGATGAGAAGAAGATTCTTGCCCCGGATATCCTGGCTCAGCTCGGCCGGGAAGGCCTGCGGCGTGTTCATGCTTGCTCTATTTTATCAATTCCGTACCGGTTCATGTATTTTATATCCTACCACAATAATGCCACAGCCTCCGTATCTGTCCGTAGTCCTTCCCATCTACAACGAGCAAGAGCGGCTTTCAGGGGCTTTGCAAGAGGTCGTGGGTTATTTGCTCGATTTCCCCGAAAGCTGGGAAATCGTCATCGTCGATGATGGAAGCCGCGACAAAAGCGGGGAACTGGTTGGTCAATGGATGCAGCGCGAGCCGAACATTAAGTTTTTGCGGTTGGCGCGCAATCAAGGGAAGGGGGCCGCGGTCAAAGCCGGGATGCTTCATGCCACCGGCCGCTACCGTCTTTTTCGCGACGCGGACTCATCAACGCAAATGAGAGAGCTGCCGGCCTTTTTGAGACTTCTGGAAAACGGGGCGCATGTGGTCATCGGCTCGCGTCGGGTCAAGGGCGCGGGAATTATCCGGCATCAAGCCCTGCTGCGCGAGAGCCTGGGCAAGGGATTCGTGCTTCTCTGTCGTTTTTTGCTGGTCTGGGAGGTGCGCGATTTCACCTGCGGCTTTAAATGTTTTTCGGCGCAAGCCGCCCAGGACATTTTCTCCCGTCAAACAATCAATCGCTGGGCGTTCGACGCCGAGATTCTGTTCTTGGCCAACAAGCTGGGCTATCCCATCGCTCAAGTTCCGGTCATCTGGAAAGATGAGCCGGGATCCAAGGTGCGCGTATTTTGGGCCGTGCTGCGCTCCCTTCGCGAGCTGGGCCAGGTGGTATTCAACAATTTGACCGGCGCCTATAATATCGCATCGCGCTGAAAGCCAATCCCTGAGCCAGCTCTTTATTTGTCGCCAACATTTCGCGCAGGCGCACGAAAGCCCGAACCACCTGCACGCTTGCTTGAATTGCCGCGCGGCTATTGATCACGCTGGCCAGTTGGATGGAGCCAAGCTCCGCAAATGCGGAAGGAAGATGACTGGGAAGGATCTAAAAAAACAGGAAGGCCAACTTCCGGGCGCCTGCGGCGGGCGACTCGCTCGCTTGCGCTCGCGAGTTCAAATGTCTTGCCTCCGCTAAAAAATGTAAAATGATATTTGACGTATTTCCGTAAGCAGGGGCCGAGCATAGTATATTTAGAGGAGAGCCATGTCAAATCGATTTACTGAAAGGGCCCAGCGGGTGATTCTGATCGCCCAAGAAGAAGCCAAGCGCCTTAACCACGACTATGTGGGCACCGAGCATATTTTGCTCGGTCTTATCGCCCTGGGAGAGGGCGTGGCGGCCCAGGTCCTGGCTAACCTTGGCGTGGATTTGCGCCGGGTGCGTTCCGAGATAGAAAAGATTGTAGGAACCGGCGACAATGTGATGCTGCTTGGGGAAATTCCCTTCACCCCCAGAGCCAAGAAGGTTTTGGAATACGCCGTGGAAGAGGCCCAGCATATGGGCCATTCCTACGTAGGCACCGAGCATCTTTTGCTCGGGCTGATCCGCGAGGAAGAGGGCGTCGCCGCCCGGGTCCTGGAAAATCTGGGCCTGCGCCTGGACGTGGTGCGCGAGGAGGTTCTCAATCTGCTCGGTGAAGGCCAGACCCCTCATGTGGGCCAGACTCCCTCTACCCCCACCCGCACCAAATCCAAGACCCCTACCCTGGATGAATTCGGACGCGATTTAACCGTCATGGCCCGGGAAGGCAAGCTTGATCCTGTGATCGGCCGCGCCGATGAGATCGAGCGCATGATTCAGATTTTAGCCCGCCGCACCAAAAATAATCCCGTGCTGATCGGCGATCCGGGAGTGGGTAAAACCGCCATTGTCGAGGGTTTGGCCCAGAAAATCTCCTCGGGCGATATCCCGGAGATTCTAGCCTCCAAGCGGGTCTTGACCTTGGACTTGGCCTTGGTGGTCGCGGGCACCAAGTACCGCGGTGAATTCGAGCAGCGCCTGAAAAACATTATTGAGGAAATACGGCGCTCCAAGAATTCCGTCATCCTATTTATAGACGAGTTGCATACTGTTATCGGCGCCGGGGCCGCCGAGGGGGCTATCGACGCCTCCAACATGATCAAGCCCGCGTTAAGCCGCGGGGAGCTGCAGTGTGTCGGCGCCACCACGCTTGATGAGTACCGCAAATACATCGAGCATGACGCCGCCCTAGAGCGGCGCTTCCAGCCGATCATCGTCGATCCTCCCAGCGTGGAGGAAACCATCGACATTCTTAAAGGCCTGCGCGATAAGTATGAAGCCCATCACAAGGTTAAATACGAGGACGCGGCGCTGAAAGCCGCGGCCGAGCTGGCCGATCGCTATATCAGCGAGCGCTTCCTGCCGGATAAGGCCATTGATTTGATCGATGAGGCCGGTTCGCGCGCGCGTCTGCAGTCTTCCCAGGCTCCGCCCCAATTCAAAGAGAAGGAAGTGGAAATCGAGAAAGTGGTAAAGGACAAATCCGCGGCGATTTCCGGCCAGGAGTATGAAAAGGCCGCCCGTTTGCGCGACAAGGAAAAAGAGTTGCGCAAGGCTCTAGAGGAAACCAAGAAAAAGTGGCGCGAAAAGCGCGACCAAGCCACGCCCAACATCAGCGGCGAGGACATCGCCACCGTGGTTTCAAAATGGACGGGCGTGCCCGTGACCAGCCTGACCGAATCCGAGACCGAGAAGCTCGTGCACATGGAGGAAAACCTCCATAAGCGCGTTATCGGCCAGAATGAGGCCATCAAGATCATCTCTCAGGCGATTCGCCGCTCCCGCGCGGGACTTAAGGACGTTAAAAAGCCCATCGGTTCGTTCCTGTTCTTGGGCCCAACCGGTGTAGGCAAAACCGAGCTCGCCCGCGCGCTGGCGGAATTCCTATTCGGCAATGAAGAGGCGATGATACGAATCGACATGTCCGAATACATGGAAAAATTCGCCGTCTCGCGCCTTATCGGCGCGCCTCCGGGTTATGTCGGTTACGAAGAGGGCGGGCAACTCACCGAGGCGGTGCGGCGCAAGCCCTATTCCGTGGTCCTGCTCGACGAAATCGAAAAGGCTCATCCGGACATCTTCAACATCCTGCTCCAGGTCATGGACGACGGCATTTTAAACGACAACCTGGGCCACAAGGTCAGCTTCAAGAATACCGTATTCATCATGACCTCCAACGTGGGCGCGCGGCTTATCTCCAAGGGGAAGTCCCTGGGCTTTGTCGCCGCCGAGGAAAACACGGAAAAGGACTATAAAAAGATGAAGGATACGGTGATGGACGAGGTTAAGAGGGTTTTTAACCCCGAGTTCATCAACCGCATCAATGAAATCATCGTTTTCCATCCGCTCAGCGAAGAAGAAATGGGCGAGATATTGAAGCTTATGCTGGGCAGGGTCCGCGCCAAGATCGAGGCCCAAGGCTTTAAGATCGAGTTCTCCGAGGAAACCGACAAATTCCTCATTAAAACGGGCTTTGACGTTAATTACGGCGCCAGGCCGTTGGCCCGGACCATACAGCGGTCCATCGAGGATCCTTTGGCCGAGGATATGCTCATGAAAAAATTCGATGCGGGCGCCACGATTTACGTGGATCTGGATCCATCAGGGGAAAAGCTGGTCTTCGGCAACACGCCGTTTGCCAAGGTAAAATAGTCCTGCGCACCCCTTGCAAAACGGCGTTTCTGCTGTTATCCTTGACTAACTACGGCTTTTATGCAGGGGCTTACGTCTGATTTCAGGTTTCGAATCGACCGGGTCGACGCGTTATTGGCCTGTTCCTTGGCCATAGTCGCCTGGGCCTATGCCTTGGGTTATCGCCTGGACTGGGCACAACCGGACGTGCAAATAGACGAAACGGCACAGTCCGCTTTTGCCGAAGTTGTGCCCGCCAATCAGCCGCCTGTTTTGCCGCCGGGGTCGGCCAGTTTAGCCCAAGGATCCAACTGGGACGCCATGACCGAGGAATTGAGCCTTTTGGCCTCCAAACATCAGGGACGCGTGGCGATATTCCTCAAGGATTTGGGTACGGGCAATATCTGGACCCATCACTCCGAGGATCTCTTTCCCTCCGCCAGCCTTATTAAGGTTCCGCTTATGGCCTGTGTCTTCTTTAAGATCCGTGATGGGCAATTGGCGCTTTATGACAAATTGACTTTGCGGCGGCGCCATCGCCGCGGCGGTTCCGGTTCCTTAAAGTGGCGATCGGACGGCGAGCGCCTGACCGTTCACGAACTTTTGCGGCACATGATCAACGAATCGGATAACACGGCCACTGCGATGATTTTGGAGGTGCTCGGGCTTAACTACGTGCAGCAACAATTCCCAAAGCTCGGCCTGGTTTATACGGGAATTTCCGAGGAAGGCATGAGCTTAAAGAGCGGACGAGTGGCGCAGGAGAACTATACCACGGCCCGTGAAATGGCCATGATATTAGAGAAGATCTATCGCGGCGAGATGGTGGACCGGCCATCCAGCGAGATAATGATGGATATCCTCAAACACAGGAAAGCCGTGACCTCGCGCCTGGCCAAGGGCTTGCCCAAGGGCTGGGAAATCGCCCATAAAACCGGCCTGTTGCGACATGCCTGCCACGATGCGGCCGTGATCCTCACGCCGCATGGTGATTATGTGATGACCGTGCTTACCGGGCAGAACGCCAGCTATAGAACGGCCAAGAATTTCATCGACCGCCTGGGCCGAGTCACCTTCGCCCTTTATGAGGGGGTTCCCCGCTATTACGCCAGGGCCGAGAAAAAGCCGGGCCAAGACGCACTGCGTTAATTTCCCCCGCAACAAAAGCCGCCCCCGAATCGTATATTACTTGACGGCAATTTGGTAGAATGCCGCATAGTGTATGATTAAGGGGGGTAGTCACATGGCGGTTAACGAGAGCGCGAAGGGCAAGGCCCTGGATTTGGCGTTGGCGCAAATTGAGAAAGCCTACGGCCGCGAGGCCATTATGAAGTTGGGCGACCGGGCCGCCAAGATCAGGGTGGAGGTCATCCCCACCGGCGTGTTATCCTTGGATTTGGCGTTGGGCGTGGGGGGCTTTCCCCGCGGCCGCATTATCGAGATTTACGGACCTGAGTCCTCAGGCAAAACCACCTTGGCCTTGCAAGTCGCGGCCCAGGCCCAAAAGCTGGGCGGCTCCGCCGCCTACATCGACGCCGAGCATGCCATGGATCCGGCGTATGCCAAGCAGTTGGGTGTCGATATCGATAATCTCTTGATCGCCCAGCCGGACTCGGGTGAGGAAGCTTTGGAAATCACCGAAAAGCTGGTGCGCTCAAGCGCCCTGGACGTCATCGTGATAGACTCCGTGGCCGCCCTGGTGCCTAAGGCCGAGATTGAAGGCGAGATGGGCGACAGCCATATGGGCTTGCAGGCCCGGCTCATGAGCCAGGCTCTGCGCAAGCTCACCGCATCTATTAACCGCAGCAAAACCTGCCTGATCTTCATCAACCAGATCCGCCATAAAATCGGCGTGATGTTCGGCAATCCCGAGACCACGACGGGGGGGCTTGCCCTTAAATTTTACGCGACAGCCCGGCTTGAAATCCGCCGCATCGAAAACATAAAGGAAGGCGATGTGGTGGTAGGCGTGCGCGCCCGCGTGAAAATAGTCAAGAACAAGGTCGCTCCGCCCTATCGCACGGCCGAATTCGAAATGATTCACGGCTTCGGGGTTTCCCGCGAAGGCTGCCTGGTGGATATGGGTGTTGAAGCCCAGATTCTGGAAAAGTCCGGCTCTTGGTTCCTCTATGGCGGAGAACGCTTGGGCCAGGGCCGCGAGAACGCCAAGGCCTATCTCAAGCACAATCCCGCGGTCGCCGCGCGCCTGGAGAAGGCCCTGCGCGATAAATTCCTGGTCGTTGCCGGAATCCCGGAGACGGAAGAATCCGCGGATGCGGCCAAGGCGATCAAGCCGGCGGCCAAGACCGCTTCGCGCTAGGCGGAGCGTGCTCGGGGAGCACGGGCTACGGAAAAGAACCCCCTCATCGAGGACTATTTAAAATTCCTGGCTTTGGAAAGGGGGTTGTCCCCGCATACTTGCTCGGCCTATGCCTCCGATCTGAGGCAGTTTCTAGGCTATATCAAGGGAGTCGGAATTAAGCCTTTAGCCGCTTCTTATCAAAATCTTTCTGATCATCTCTGGCAGCTTAAGGCCAAGGGATTGGAAGCCTCTTCTTTATTTAGAAAAATGGAGGCGCTCAAGTCCTTTTACGCCTTCCAGGTGGCGGAGCGCAAGCTCGAGATCAGCCCGGCCGAGGCCTTTTGCTCGCCCAAGCTGCCCGAGCGCCTGCCCAAGTTTCTTTCCCAGGATCAAATCGAGAAATTGCTGAAAGCTCCTTTCAGCGGACGTTTTGAGCAGGCCCGCACCCGTGCCATGTTGGAATTACTCTATGCCACGGGCATGCGCGTCTCCGAGCTTTTGTCGCTTAAGCTGGATGCCGTTAACTTTAACGACGGATGGGTCCGGGTTTTCGGCAAGGGCTCAAAAGAGCGGTTGATCCCGGTTCATAAAGAGGCGATCCGGATTTTGCGGCGCTATTTAGAACTGCGTCGCGATAAATTTAAAGACCATTGCGCCCCTGAGATGTTTTTAAACCGAGCCGGCGCCAAAATCTCGCGCGTGCAATTCTGGCGGGATTTAAAAGCCCTGGGCAAGCAGGCGGGGATCACGGAGCCATTGTATCCGCACCTTTTGCGCCACACCTTCGCCACCCATTTGCTTCAAGGCGGAGCGGATCTGCGCGCCGTGCAGGAAATGCTGGGGCATTCCTCCCTGGCTACGACGCAGATTTACACGCACCTGGAAAAATCCGGGATTAAAAATTCTCATCGCAAGTTTCATCCGAGGGCCTGAATGAGCTGGACTCTCGCTTTGCTGCTGGCGCTGCCTGTCTCGGCCAAAACCGCCGAAAAGGTTAAAGCGAGCAGCGAGACCGTGAAATTGGCCGAGCTTTTTCTTAAGGCGCCCTTAGACAGCCTTCCTCCCGAATCGATTGATTTTTTCATGGCGTTGGACGCCTCTGCTTTGCCGGTCAAGCTTCAGCGCCCATTTAAAGTGAGAAGGCTCGAAATTAAAACGGCGCGCAAGCTTTCGGAGGGCGGGAAAAAAGGAAACTTCAGGATTATTCAGACCGAATGCGAGGTCACCGAGGACGCGGATGAGATGGATATCAGGGTGCTGCAAAGCGTGGGCTTCATGGAAATTACCGAGGAAGAGAAGGAGCACCTGGAGCAGCGCACCAAATGCACCGAGCGCGACATGCTCTGCGAGTTCAGCCTAAAAATATTGAAGCATAAGACCGCCGATAAAACGATCCGGCGCCGCTATTTTCTTCACGGGCGGGACCCGTTAATGGTATTGGTCGGCGCTTTCCGCAACAAGATCAAGG
This sequence comes from Elusimicrobia bacterium RIFCSPHIGHO2_02_FULL_57_9, assembly GCA_001800015.1. GTDB lineage: Bacteria > Elusimicrobiota > Elusimicrobia > UBA1565 > UBA9628 > O2-02-FULL-57-9. Next base: position 3,436 of record MGUO01000134.1, on the reverse strand, counting down.
ACAGCAACACGCCTTTCTTCGGCTCCGGCGCCGGGCCGACCTGCCATCACAGCTAAAACAGCGTATAAACAAACGGCGCGACCACCGAGGATTCGGTGAGCACCAAAATAAAGCCGAACAGCACCAAAATAATGATAACAGGCGCCAGCCAGTAGCGCTTGCGTATGCGCATAAAGTCCCAGAGTTCTCTTAATAATTCGATTTTAGCCACAGGTCCTCCTAGAATTGACGCCGGTAACCGCTTAAATCCTTGGCCGGGGGTTTTGGCTGCCAATAGCTGTCGCGGTCTTTAAGCGTCTCATCCAGCAAGTCTCCCTCCACCCAGCGCACGATCAGGGAGTAAGGAGTGATGATAAGATAGTAAATTAGGGCTAAAAGCAAAAAGGTGTTGACGCGGCCCAGAAACAGAGCGACGGGCATCCAGATTTTATAACAAGGGGCAAAGGCCCGGGGCAAGCTCAGCGCCAGTCCAGCGGAAAGAACGGCAACGCCCAGATACCGGGACGCGGCGGGATTTGCCTTGCGCCAGGCTATGCCGGCGAATACCAGTAGAATGATGGCCAATCCTATCCCGAAGTCGCGCAAGACCTTGGGCGATGGCGAATTGCTTTTTAATCCAGAACGAACTCTTTCATCCATCCTTTGTTATCCGCGGTTTTGGCTTGGGCTTTTTTATCCAGCAGGCAATTGCCCAGCGCAAGATAGTCGATATCGGTGCGCATGAAGCAGGCATAGGCCTCTTTAGGCCGGCAGACAATGGGCTCGCCGCGCACGTTAAACGAAGTGTTGATAAGTACGGGGCAGCCGGTAAGGCCGGAGAATTCCTTAAGCAGCTCATAGAAGGCGGGGTTATCCTCCCGGCGCACGGTTTGAATGCGCGCCGAATAATCCACATGCGTCACGGCGGGAATTTCCGAGCGCGGGATATTAAGGCGTTCGATGCCGAAGAGCCGGGAATGCTCGGGGCTTTCGGCAATTCGGCGCGAGGACTTAACCGGCGCGGTCAGCAGCATATAGGGGCTTTCGGCATCGATGTCAAAATACTCCTGGCAGCGTTCGGCTAGAACAGCCGGGGCAAAAGGCCGGAAGGATTCCCGGAATTTTATTTTCAGGTTCATTTTGGACTGCATTTCCGGGTCGCGCGGATCTCCCAGAATACTGCGCGCGCCCAAGGCCCGGGGCCCGAACTCCATTCTCCCTGAAAACCAGCCTAAAATTTTTCCTTGGGACAAAAGCCCGGCGGCAGAGCGCGCCAGCTCCTCTGGCGCCAGGCGCTGGTAGGTTATAGCCTTGCATTTGAGATAAGATTCGATTTCTTCATCCGAATAATGAGGCCCCAACAGAGAGCCCTGCTGAAAATCATGGGAGCCGTCGGCGTGTCTGGGCTTATCCAAATAGTGATGCCAAATGAAAACAGCCGAGCCCAAAGCCCCGCCAGCGTCGCCGGCCGCGGGCTGAATCCAGATTTTATCGAAAATTTTCTCACGCAGGATGCGTCCATTGCCCACGCAATTAAGCGCTACGCCCCCCGCCAGGCACAAGTTTTTCATGCCGGTTGCTTTTCGCGCGTGCCGGGCCATGCGCAGCATGATTTCCTCGGTCACGGCCTGAACGGAGGCTGCCAGGTCCATATCACGCTGGGTTAATTTGGATTCGGGCTGTCGCGGCGGGCCCTGGAACAGGGCATGGAAGCGTTCGCTGGTCATGGTCAGCCCGGCGCAATAATTGAAATAGCTTAAATCCAGTTTAAAAGAGCCGTCCTCTTTAAGGTCGACCAGATTCTTAAGAATGAGATCGGCATAACGCGGCGTGCCATACGGCGCCAAGCCCATGACCTTGTACTCCCCAGAATTGACCTTAAAGCCGGTATAATAGGTAAAGGCCGAATAAAGCAAGCCCAGGGAGTGCGGAAAGTGCAGTTCGGAAAGCAAATCCAGCTTATTGCCGCGGCCCAGGCCTATGCTGGCGGTCGCCCATTCGCCGACCCCGTCGATGGTAATAACCGCCGCCTCCTGGAAGGGAGACGGGAAAAATGCCGATGCCGCGTGGGATTCATGATGTTCGGTGAATAAAATGGGACCTGAATAATTCAGGCGCTCGCGGATAATATCCTTGAGCCAAAGCTTTTGCCTCATCCAGAGGGGGACGGCCATGCTGAAAGACTTAAAGCCCCTGGGCGCATAGGCCAAATAGGTTTTTAGCAGGCGCTCAAACTTAAGCAGGGGCTTGTCATAAAAACCCACGAAGTCAAGCTCCGCGGGCTTAATGCCCCCGGCTTTAAGGCAGTGCTCGATGGCGTTTATGGGAAATTCTTGATCGTGTCTTTTGCGGGTGAAGCGCTCTTCCTGGGAGGCGGCGATAATGATTCCGTCGCGAACCAGGCAGGCGGCGGAGTCGTGATAAAAGGCGGAGATGCCTAATATGTTCAAACTTTTTCGACAACCATGGCGCCGCCCATGCCGCCGCCCGCGCAGGCCGCGATCATGCCGTAGCGGCCCCCGTTGGCTTTAAGCGCGTAGATCGCATTTAGCAGCAGGCGTGTGCCGGTGGCGCCCAAGGGATGGCCAAGAGCGATGGAACCGCCGTGGGGGTTCATCTTATTGGCCTTGAACTTGGCCTCCCAGTCATGGCCGAAGCGTTCCTTGCCGATCTTAAAAATGGACAGGACTGTGGCGGCAAATGGTTCGTGCAGCTCCATATCATCGAGCTGGTCAAAGCTGATGCCGGCGTGCTTCAGGGCGACCGGCGCGGCCAAGGCGGGCGAGATGCCCATGTGCGCCGGATTGTTGCCGTAGAATCCCCAACCTTTTAATTCTGCCAGTATTTCCAGCCCGAGTTGCTTGGCTTTGGCTTCCGTGGCCACGATAATGGCCGAAGCGCCATCGGACCTTCCGCAGGAGTTAAACAGCGTCACAGTTCCCTTGGATTTTCCTTCTTCGTAGGTTTTGCCTTCCACGTACTTGCCGAAATCCCGATAAAAGTCCTTGATCGAGTACATCGAGTTGTCGAAAAGAGCCGGGGCTTTGGACAGCATCTTGGGCTTGGCCACCAAATCTTCGCGCAGGAATGGGTACTCATCCTTCTCCAGAAGATTGGTTCCGTTGACCTTGGCCGTGACCACATGCGAGGCGTAAAAGCCCTTATTCCAACCCTCTATGCTGCGGTGGAAGCTTTCATGAGCGTAGGCATCCTGGGCTTGCCGGGTTATGCCGTACATTTGCGCCAAGACCTCGGCGGTGCCGGCCATATTGATATTTTTGACGGGATCGGTTAAGCCCTGCTCGATAGAGTCCACGACGGCGACTGAAGGGTTCTGCATCAGGCTTCCCCAGGAAGCCTTGACGGTTTCCAGGGAACGAAGTTCTTTCTGCCCGCGATGGCCGACCAAATTGTAGGGCATGCGGGACATGCTTTCCGTGCCGCCCGCGATATAGAG
>MGUO01000133.1:6745-8086 GCA_001800015.1 Elusimicrobia bacterium RIFCSPHIGHO2_02_FULL_57_9 | reverse complement strand
TGTGGCATCGTCCGCGAGCTCAGGCGCAAGGCCAGCGCCTCCTGCCGCGGCAAGAACCTCAAGGCGAACGTCTGCGCTAGGCTTTACTGGCTGCGGAAGAGGGGGTGTCGGATTGAAAGAAGGGATGGTCGCCTCACCGCCTTTTGACCGCGATGTAAGCCCGGAACGAATCCCAGGCGAATTCGAATCATTACTTCTGTTGCGCCTGGCTCACCGGACAAACTTTACCGGCACATTTGCCCAGATGATAGAGCCCAAACCCGGCTCCCGCTAAGACCAAGCCGATCAAACCGCCAAGGAACATCTTATTGCCGCCGTAGCTGCAACAGCTAGATTTCTCTAGACCGCTTTCTTGACCAAGTGTTTCTTTCTTTTCCTCTGACATGGATTTCCTCCGTTTCTCTAGGAGGCTTTTCAAGTACTGCTTATCGTGCTGCAAAGTTTCTCGCCAGAACAAACGCCTCCGTCTTGCTTGGCTTTGGCCAGGACAATGCAGCCCTCGCGATGGCCAAAATTGTGGCTCATCAGTTCTTGAAAACTTGCAGCCGAGACTTTTTCACCCCAGCTGCATTTGCGATGCGCTTCCTTCTTCGCTTTACAGCTTAACGAGAGGCAGTTTGGCCTCGGACCAATCCTTCAAACCGCCCTCGTAGGCAAATACGTTGGTATAACCGAGAGATGCGAGTTTCTCGGCGGCCTGCTTGGAAGATGGGCACTGGGGCCCGCCGCAGTAGGTGATAATAGCGTCGGTCTTGGATGGGACCTTCTCGCTTGCGAGCTTCTCGGTGAGGGTGTCCACGGGAATCCACTGGGATCCGGCGATGTTAGCCTCGGGCTTGTAGAACTCCTTCGTCAACACGTTCCAGAGGTGGAACTTTTCATTGCTGTCCATGGTGGCCTTGAGGCCGACCCGATCGATGGTCTTATATTTCTGCTCGGTTGTCGTCATATGATTCTCCTTTAACTGTTGCCTAATACATTTCCCCGCCGGGATTAGGCATCGCGGGCTCCGTCTTCTCCGGGATATCTGCGACCAGGCACTCGGTGGTGAGGATGGTGCCAACAATCGAGACGGCGTTCTCCAGGGCCGAGCGTGTGACCTTGAGCGGGTCAACGATGCCGGCCTTGAAGAGGTCAACGTACTCGCCAGTCAGAGCGTTTAAGCCCGTTCCGTTGGAGGACGCCAGCACCTTTTGCACAACGATGGAGCCTTCCATTCCCGAGTTGTCGGCGATCTGCCTAATCGGAGACTGCAGCGCGCGGCGCACGATCTGTCCGCCCGTCGTCTCGTCCTCGTTGTCGCCCTTGAACTTTTCAAGGGCCTCAGAGGCGTGTAGCAGA
>MGUO01000133.1:0-6692 GCA_001800015.1 Elusimicrobia bacterium RIFCSPHIGHO2_02_FULL_57_9 | reverse complement strand
TTGATGACGGCAACGCCGCCCGAGAGCTTGGCCAGGCGCTCTTGGAGCTTCTCCTTGTCGTAGTCAGATGCCGTGTCCTCTATTTGTTTTCGGATGGAGTCGGCGCGCTGCTTGATCTTGGTCTTCTCACCGCCGCCGTTGATGATCGTCGTGTTGTCCTTATCGATGACAATCCTCTTGGCGCGGCCGAGCATTTCGAGAGTGATCTTTTCCATCTTGTGGCCGAGTTCTTCGCTGATAACCTCTCCACCGGACAGAACCGCGATGTCCTGCAGCATCTCCTTGCGCCGATCGCCAAAGCCAGGGGCCTTGACCGCGGCCGCTTTAAGGGTGCCGCGCAGCCTATTGACGACCAAGGTCGCGAGAGCCTCGCCCTCAACGTCCTCGGCAATCACTAGGAAGGACTTTCCGGTCTTGACGATCTTCTCCAGCAACGGCATAAGGTCGGGCATGGCCGATATCTTCTTGTCCGTGATGATGATGTAAGGATCATCGAGGACGGCTTCCATCCGCTCGGCGTCGGTGATGAAATAAGGCGAGATGTAGCCGCGATCGAACTGCATGCCCTCAACGATCTCAAGGGTCGTCTCTGCGCTCTTGCCCTCTTCAACCGTGATCACGCCTTCGTGACCGACCTTCTCCATCGCCTCCGCGATCATGTTGCCGATCGTCTTGTCGTTGGCGGAAATGGTCGCGACCTGCGCTTTCTCTTCTTTGGTCTTGACGGGCTTGACGCTCTTCCTGAGATCCTTGATGACAACCTCAAGGGCCTTGTGCATGCCGCGCTCGATACCCTTGGCGTTGGCGCCGGCCGTGATGTTCTTGAAGCCCTCGGCCAACAGCGCCTGGGTCAGAACGATAGCCGTGGTGGTTCCGTCGCCGGCGTTGTCGTTGGTCTTGGAGGCGACCTCCTTGACCAGCTGGGCGCCCATGTTCTCGAACGGGTCCTGCAGTTCGATCTCCTTGGCGATCGTGACGCCGTCATCGACGATCAAGGGAGAGCCGAACTTCTTATCCAGGACGACGGAGCGGCCCTTGGGGCCGAGCGTCGCCTTGGTGGCGTTGGCAAGCTTGTCCACTCCTTGCTTGAGCTGGCGGCGGGCCTCTTCTGCGTAAATGATCTTTTTTGCCATATGTATGTAGCCTCTCTTTGGATATCGTTACTTAAGTATGCCCAGGATGTCTTCCTGGTGCATAATGAGATGCTCCTGGTTATCGAGCTTAATCTCGTTGCCGGAGTACTTGCCGTACAGGATGCGATCGCCGGCCTTGACGTCCATCGGAAGGACCCTGCCATCTTCCGTCAGCTTGCCTTTGCCGCAGGCCACGACTTCGCCCTCTTGGGGCTTTTCCTTGGCCGTATCGGGGACGATGATCCCGCCGCGCTTGGTTTCCTTGTTCTCGATAGGCTTGACGAGAACCCGGTCGCCTAGGGGTTGTATCTTGACGTTTGTGAGAGTCGCTTCAGCTGTCATTGCGTTTGGACCTCCAGAATACTTGGCGGTTGAGAAGCCCGTAAAATTAGCACTCGCTCATTCCGATTGCTAATTGTAACACTAATTCTCAAAGTGGTCAATCAAAAGCTTTAATTGCTAACTTTGATTACCCACGCCTCTTCGTGGAGCCTGATGGATGACACCCTTTCCGGCCACCTTGCTAACGCCCTTAAATATTGTTCAGCGCTGCTGAGTCGGCTGTACGCCGAAGGGACCGACGCCTACCGGCTGTTTCATGGCAGCGTGGAGGGCCATCCGGGGTTGATGGTGGATCGTTATGGCGACTTACTGCTTGTCCAGAGCTTTCACAGCTCGCTGCCACCGCCGCAGCTTGCGGCGCTGGAAGCCTTCTACGCTGGGGCCTTGCCGGGCTTGACAGTGGTCTACAATGACCGCAGTCGGCCGAATTCACGTATCGCCAACGAGCTTTCGCCCGAGCCCCTGGCCGCCGCGACGGCGCCGCGCCAGGCGCGGGAGTTGGGCGTCAAAGCTTTTTTTGGGGCCCAGGAAGTAGAGGCGCCGGTAGGTTCGCCAGCCTCTTTTCCAGCTGGCGGACCTTCACCAGCAGATCGGGAAGGCGTTCCAAGGCCGCGTGCATTTTATGCATTTCGCGGGCGGGCCGCGCCGGTGTGCCGAAATAGGCCTGTTTGGGTTCGGTATCCTGGGCGACTCCGGACATGCCCATGACGATGGAGCCCTTGGCGATCTTGAGGTGATCTTTGATGATGACCATGCCGGAGATCATGGCTCCATCTTCGATCACGACGGAGCCACCGATAGCGGTATTGCCCACGATATAAACATATCGGCCTACCTGGGTGTTATGCCCGATATGGACTTGGTCGTCGATCTTGGTGTGCGCGCCGATCGTCGTGCTTTCGATCGTGGCCCGGTCTACGGTGCAGCTGGCGCCGATCTCGACGTCATCGGCGATGGCGACGTTGCCGATCTGCGGGATTTTATGCCGCTGTCCCGGCTGATCATAGAATCCAAAGCCATCGGCCCCGACCACCGTGCCGCCATGGAGGATGCAGCGTTTCCCGATCCGGCAATGATGGCCGATGACGACGCACGGATACAGCACGCTGCCTTCGCCGATCTCGGCATAGGGCTCAAGGACCGCGCCTGGATAAATCGTGCAATATTCGCCGATCACCGCGCCTTCCATCACCACGGCGCCGGGCAGCACCGTTGCGGTATCGGAGATTTTGGCCGAGGGGTCGATCTGAGCGGCGGGCGATAGTCCCGGCCTGAACACCGGAGTTTGGTCGAAGCGCTCGAGGAGCTTGATGAAGGCTAGCCGCGCCTCGCCTTCCGGCGCGACGAGCGCCCGCTTGAATTGATCCTGCAAGAGCGCCGTCGTTAAGACGGCTCCATGCTCCGGGGCGAGGGGATGGCGCTTTAAGATGTTTTTGGTCTCGATAAAATACAGGTAGTTTTCCTCCAGCGGCTGCTCAGGCGCGAGGCGTTCGATGTCGCGCATTCCTTGGATGGGGTATTCGCCGCCTTTGACTTGAATATTCAGCGCGTGGCCGATTTCTTCTAATGTCATAATTCGCCTCTCACGCTCATGAGGCTCTGCTGACCGGCGCGCCCGTATGCGGAGCGGACCCGGTCTCGTGCAGCAACTCGCTGAGCTCGCGCAGGGCCTCGATGGCCTCGCGCGAAAAGGCGGCCGAGTTGACGCGGTAGGCGGCGCGCAGTGCCAAGAGGACAGCCTCGCAGTGGCTCCGCAAGGCTGCGTCGGCCGGGTCACCGTCGGCGAGGCGTTCTTGGAGGGAAGTGACCGCTGCCTCCACGGCGCGGCAGTTGGTCGGCGGAGCCTCCATAAAAGGCATTATAGCAAAAGAACTTCTCCGATTCCGTTCAAACCCATCTTTGACAGTTGCCGGAAGGTCTCCGATGAGGATTTGGCAATAGGGGTCTTTTACCACCACATCCGGCCCGCTCTCGGGGGGCTCAGGCCGGCTGAGCCAGCGGCGGGGGACCTTGACGCCGGCGACCCGGAAGACGGCGCCGGCACATCCTTGCACGGCTGTGCGCATCAGGTAGCGCTCGCCGCCCAGCTTGCGCTTGAGCTTCTCGAACTCGCTGCGCCGTCGAGCGGCCTGCTCGCGGACGCGGGTCTCGAGTTTCTCGGCCAGGCGCAGACGGGCGAGGTAGCGGTTGAGCCCTTGGGAGCGATGCTCTTGGCAGTGCACGGCAACCGCGGTCGGCCGATGGACGAGTGTGACGGCCGTCTCGACCTTGTTGACGTTCTGGCCGCCGCTGCCGCCTGACCGGTGGAACTGTTCGATGCGGTCACCGGGGCGCACTCCGAGCTTGGCCAACCGCGCTTCCAATGCTGCCCATTTATCCGAAAGAGTCTTCATCTGTCTATGACCTCCATGTTCCCGGAGCGGTAGAATTGAGCTTCTAAAGCCGCGGCGTGCCCATAACCATGGGCGTTTTGGCAGCGATTGGCGACGCGGGTTCTCCAATCACCAGCCTCACTTTGTGGGTTCCGCCGTCTTCGATCAGCGCGATGGCGCCTGGATCGACCGGTGCGCCGTCGAGCTCTGCGACGGCGACCCCCCGGCAGCGGCCTCCCGGGTTAGACACCGAGATCACGTAGCGCGTCCGGCCAAAAAGCCACGAAATTTCGTACTCGGACCAGGAAGAAGGGATGCAGGGGTCCATTGCGAAGGTCGCTCCAAGGCGGCGCAAGCCGAGAATGCTCTCGAGGCCGGCGCGGTACATCCAGCCGGCGGAGCCGCTGTACCAGGTCCAGCCCGCCCGGCCGGAATGGTCGGGGTGAGCCAAGACGTCGCCGGCGAGGACGTAGGGCTCACCCTTGTAGCGGCCTACGTCCGCGGCGTTGCGTGTGTGGTTGATGGGATTGAGCATATGGAACAGTTCGGCGGCCTCGTCGCCGCACCCCTGCCGCGCTAGGGCCATGACGATCCAAGCGGCCGCGTGTGTGTATTGGCCGCCGTTCTCTCGCACGCCAGGCGGGTAGCCCTTGATGTAGCCGGGCGACTGCGCCGAGCGGTCGAAGGGGGGCGTGAGCAGGAGGATGAGCCCAGCCCCGCGGCGGATGAGATTCGCGCGGACCGCGTCCATCGCGCGGTCCGCGCGGCGCGGCGGGGCCGCGCCGGAAAGCACGGCCCAGGCTTGCGAGATTAAGTCGATCTTGCACTCGGGGCTTTGCGCCGAGCCGAGAGGGACGTCATCGTCATCGTAGGCGCGCCGGTACCACTCGCCATCCCACGACTGCTCGAGCACCGCTGCGAGGCGGCTTGCTTCGGCGCGGCAGCGCAAGGCGAGCGCGGAGTCACCGCGCGAGGCGCACAGGGGCGCGAAGTCGCCGAGCACGGCGTGAAGGAAGAAGCCGAGCCAGACGCTTTCGCCCCGTCCTTCGCGGCCCACGCGGTTCATGCCGTCGTTCCAATCGCCGTTTCCCATAAGCGGCAGGCCGTGCGCGCCCGAGGTGAGGCCGCGGTCGAGTGCGCGCGCGCAGTGTTCGAACAGCGAGACCCTCTCGGCGGAGACGCTCGGCTGAGAGTAACTTTCCTGCTCGCCCGCTGCGAGCAAAGGAGCCTCCAGGAACGGAACGCTCTCGTCCAGGACTCCGGTGTCACCCGTTGTCCGCACGTAATGCGCGACGGCGTATGGAAGCCAGAGGAGGTCGTCCGAGCAACGGGTGCGCGTACCCCGGCCACTCGGCGGATGCCACCAGTGCTGAACGTCGCCCTCCAAGAACTGCCGGGCGGCCGCGCGCAGGAGGTGCTCCCGCGCTAGGTCTGGTCGGGCCAGCACGAGAGCCATCGCGTCCTGAAGCTGGTCGCGAAATCCAAAGGCGCCGCCGGGCTGGTAGTAACCGGTCCTCGCCCAGAGGCGGCAGCCGAGGTCTTGATAGAGCAGCCAACTGTTCATCATGAGATCGAACGAATCATCGGGCGTGCGGATCTGCACCGTCCCGAGGGTCTTCTCCCAGTCCCGCCGCACGCTCTCGAGTGCAGTGCGCGCCGCCAGAACGCTGCCGTGGCGGCCGATCAATTCTCGGGCGTGCGCCGAGTCCTTCCCCTGGCCGAGGAGAAAGACCACGCAGCGTGTTTCTCCGGGACCGAGTTTGACCGAGACCTGCAGCGCCGCGCACGGATCAAGGCCGGCTCCGAAGCGTCCCGAGAGCGTCTCCCGGAAAAGTGCCGCCGGCCGGGCGAGCGAGCCGTTACGCCCAAGAAAAGAGGTCCGATCGCCCGTGGCCGAGCTTGCCGCATCGCTGGAGTGGAGGAAGGCCGCGCGTTCCGCGAAATCATTGTTCCAGGTGTTTAAGGCCAGCACCGCTCCGGTCTCCGCGTCGCGCTCGGTGACCACGTGCAGGTGCTGACCGTCCTGAGGCGGTCCCATCGCCCACTCGTTGTAGGCGAAGACGCTCAACACGCGGGGCGCGCCGCTCTCGTTGCTCAGCGTCAATAGCGAGAATTTCACGGGGTCCGCCGCGTCCACGAAAATCTCCAGGCGATGGCGGATTCCGCAGGTGACGCGGTCAAAGCGCGTGACGCCGGCCTCGTGGCGGATCACGAAGCGGCCGCCGTCGCGCGTCCGGGGCAGGGGGCCCGGCGTCGGGGACCAGGTAGCACCCGTCTCGTCATTGCGGACGAAGAGGGCCTCGGACGTCGGGTTGGCGACCGGGTCGTTGGCGAACGGCGTAAGCCGGTTTTCCCGGCTGTTCTCGGACCAGGTGTGGGCCGCGCCCGATTCCGTGACGACGGTCCCGAACGCCGGACCGGCGATAACGTTGACCCAAGGCAGCGGCGTCTCCTGGTCACCCTCAAGGACGATGACGTACTCGCGTCCGCCCTCTGCGAAGCCGCCAAGACCGTTGGCCATGGCCATCGGCGGCACTTCCGGTGGCACGCACAGCGCGTCGGTCGCCGGGGCCGGCCGCGCCGGGGGCACGGGTTCGCGGGACGAGCTTTCGGTCCAAGCCGGTTCCGGTTGATCAAGCTGCTGCGAGAGGCCCCCGCGGTCGTCGCTGACGATGGCCCGCGCGACGGCCGAAAGCAGGAGGCGCTCGACTGCGGACATGCGGTCCGCGCGGAGCAGGTAGGTGCCGCCGGGCCGGTGCTTCCATGCCCTCCAGGGACCGTTGTCGAGCAGGGTCGTCAGCTGGGCATGGACCTCATCGAGATAGCTCACGGGGTGTTCGTTGAG